>DAONEZ010000191.1:0-4154 GCA_035403345.1 Anaerolineaceae bacterium | reverse complement strand
GAACAGAGAACTGATATGATAGTGGAGATTCATGAATCTCCACTACTTCACGAAAAGCATTAAATCATCCGAAAGGCACCAAATAGAAATATGAAATGCAGGGTTGCGACCCGGATCATAAATAATGGGCGGGTTTGGAACCCGCCCATCAATGGACTCATGTTTATATTGTTCTTGTGTAATTCGCGAAAACGTGTACTGGCTCGCACTTTGAGACATGTATTCGCGGTAGGTTTTTTGCTCTACAACACCTTGAAGGTCCACCCGGCAGAAGCGCCTTGTTTGACACCCGAGCGCTTGACCAGGTTTACCCGCGCGAACTCCTCGAACTTCTTCGCATCGAGGGCGGAACATACCAGCGGAAAACTGACGCTGAGTCCCATGCCATCGTGCACCTGCCGGGCGGTAAACGACACGCGCTTCTCGCCTTTCTGCCGCGCGGGGGTGACAAAATTGGCCTTGGCGTACTTGCGCACCGCGTCCGGTGAGGTCTGGCGGTGTTCGCCGCTCTTCTTCTTCCTGAACAGGTCCAGCAGGGACTTAAACATAGGGAAACCTCTGTCAATATGGGATATGCACAATTATAGTGGAAATCAACTGCGGGGAGTTCAAAAACCATTCAACTTCGCTGAGCCTGCGCACTTTTCCTGCCTCCGGGTAGCTCCTGGAATGCCTTATAATCAGGAAAACATCATGAATCACCGCATCCTCAATTCCATGCTCACTGCGTTCCTGTTACTCACGCTGGCCGGCTGTGCTGAATTACCTGCCACCCTGCCGCCCAACCCCATTCCCACGCTCCTGCCCACCCTGCTCAGCCTGATCCCCAGCTCCACCCCCTTGCCGCCCACCCCCTCGCCCACTCCTCGCGGCACAGTGAACCCGCTGACTGCACCGGTGACCGGCGAATCCATGTTCGAGTTCATTCATGAGACCGTACCGGATGGCACGCGCTTCGAGCCCGGGCAATCCTTCAGTAAAACCTGGACTTACCGCAATGAGGGGCCGCTCAAGTGGACTCGCAATTATGCTTTCCTGCGCATCTCCACCCAACCGGAAGATACGGCAATTATCAGCCCGGCCCAGGTGGACTTCGCCCGCGATGTCTCCCCTGGGCAGGAAGTGGAACTCACGGTCGATTTCACCGCTCCACAGGAACCCGGCATCTACTCCGTGGTGTACCAGATCATGAACGAGCGCGGCGAGTTGCTGGAAGGTACTGAATCCTGGGTGACAATTGTGGTGGGCGACATCAGCTCCCTGGCGAGCACCACAAGCGCGCAGATCAACGCTGTGTTGAAGCAAGGTTCGTTTGACCAGGGCATCGCAGCCATCGATTTTTGCATACAAATGCCGGATCAGCGCGCCTGGTACCCCTGGAACGTCACCCTCAATTTTGAGGGCAAGACCATTTCGCCCGAGGGCAGCCTGATCGAACCCGCCACTGCCACAACAACCAACAAGTGCTTCCGCTACACTTTCCCGGTGATCGAGCTGCTCAACGAGGGTAAACCCTTCTCGCTCAACATTGAGAAGGTCTCGCTGCCGCCGGAGGTCAACCAGACCGAGAACTGCGCGCGCGCGAAGGAAACGCTTACAGATCAGTACCCCGGGCTGGACTTCGCATGCAGCGGGCCGGGCAACTTTTACACCGGTCTGGTGCTGCCGGAAGGTTTGAGCGCAGAACAGGCTGATACCCTCATCCTGGACGCCATGTCCAGCGCGATCTACGGTCCCTGGATGTTGAGCGGTACGTTTGAATAATTCCGAAAATATCAGTTAATTTTTCATCAGGGCTTCCCTTGCCAAAAGGGTAACCAGGCGGGAAGGAATCTTTTTCTGGGCAAATTCCCAACCCTTCCAGGCTGTCCACACTGATTCCGGAGTATAACGACCTTCCGGATCGGCCTTCGACCGGATTATCTCCAGCATTTCAACCAGGCGGGCATCGTTCCTCAACCAGGGGAAGCGGGTGAGCACGCAGGCGACATGCAGTAGGTCGTACCAGACCAGGGGAGCTTTGAGCTTACAAAAGTCAGTGCCCATGTAAAAGATGTAAGGGTGAAAATCGCGGCGGCGCTGCCACGCATCCAGCAACGCTTCTGCCCCATCGTGCACCGCAGGGCTGTCCTGCAGGTCAGTGAATTCAGCCAGTAGTTTTAGCATGACAAGCGTCGCATAAGGGCAGGGGTCGCCTTTGCGACCCGGACCGCGCCAGGAGCCCAGCTCTTTGGAGACAGCACAGGGCCAGCCGTTGGGTCGCGCCAGGCTGATCAGGTGCTCCACGCCAGCGCGAACGCGATTGTCATTGACCAGCCCCATACGGGCAAGAGCGAACAGGATGGTAGGCGCGTCGCATAACGCCCATCCCCAGGTATCCAGTCCGCTGCCGCCATAGCCTGGAGAGACATTGCCGAGCACCTGCACAGGACCGAGAGGGTCACGGTGCTCCAGGACGCGCTCCACCACCTCCGGCATACCGGGGTCGTCCGCCCGCAGCCCGATATCAGCGGCAAAAGCCAGTTTGTGCAGCAGGGTGCCCGCGCTTTTGTGGCTGTTGATCACCCCGCCGGTCCAGGTTTGCAGTTCACCTACCAGTTGGCGCACGAACGGGTGAACCAGCATTTCTCCGCGGGCTGTGACCACCAGCGGGTTGTCTTCTCCCTTGTGCAACAGGTTCAACCGGGTCCGGTAAACTACCCAGGGGTCGCCTTCCAACAGCCAACTGATGACTGAATCCATATTTACCTCCTGTCTCCAAACCAGTTTGGATGACCGGTATTGTGGCAGAATTTATTATGTAATGTACCTGTCTATCTTTATCATATCTCATTCGCAGGTTAGCAATGATGGTCAAGAAATAAATCCAGGAGTGGTTTATGATTACAGCGTGGTGAAGACATGGATCAACTAGTCAAAACTCTCGCTGTTCAACAAATGCAGGAATACATCGACCTGCATCTTCATGACCGGATCACTCTCAAACAACTCGCCAATGCGGCAGGTTACTCTCCCTACCACGCGGCAAGGCTGTTCAAGGAGATCACCGGGAGAGCCCCCTTCGACTATATCCGCGCGATCCGACTGACCAAAGCCGCGGTCAGCCTGCGGGATGAAGACGAGAAAATAATCGATGTCGCCTTTGATTTTGTGTTCGACTCCCACGAGGGATTTACCCGGGCTTTTTCAAGAGTCTTCGGTATCCCGCCCAACGAATACAAGAAAAGAACCCCTCCAATTCCGTTGTTTCTGCCCGGCCGGGCTTACGATACCTACCTAGCGATCCAAAAAGGAGTAGCCGCTATGACTGATGATCCAGATGTGAAAGCGATTTTTGTCCAGGTGGTCGAACGACCAGCCAGGAAGATGTTGTTGAAGCGCGGGGTAGCCGCCAAAGATTATTTTGCCTATTGTGATGAGGTCGGATGTGATGTCTGGGGCGTGCTGGTGAGCGTCAAGGAAGCCCTGTACGAACCGGTGGGGGCGTGGCTTCCGAAACATCTCATCAAGGAGGGAACCTCCCAATATGTTCAGGGAGTGGAACTGCCGTTGGATTATGACAAAGCCATCCCTGAAGGCTTCGACCTGATCGAATTACCTCCCTGTAAAATGATGATCTTCCAGGGGGAACCTTACAATGATGATGTTTTTCAGTCCGCGATCGGTGAGATGTGGAAGAAGATCGAAAAGTTTGATCCAACCCTCTACGGATTCCGATGTGCGCCGGAAGCTGCACCCCGCATCCAACTTGAGCCGCAGGGTTACCGCGGATACATTGAGGCGTATCCGGTTGTACAAGCATAACCCTCTCAACAATTAAGGTTGCCGTGGCCCTGGGGTTCGTATATGCGAACCCCAGGCAGTTATTCCGCGTCCACTTGCAAGTAATAACCGCTTGACACGCGTTCCGCGCAGTTATATACTATGCGTAATCAAATAATGCTTCTTCGGGGCAGGGTGCGAGGTGTGAACCTCAATTCCCGATCGGTGGTGATAACCCACGAGCGCGTCCAGCGCGCATGATCCGGTGAAATTCCGGAGTCGACGGTATAGTCCGGATAAAAGAAGAATCCCATTACAGGTCAGTTTGTATATGCCTGTACCCTCCAGCCCCGAAGGAAGATCATTCGAGGCTTTTCATTTGGATGCACTGA
>DAONEZ010000190.1:0-4156 GCA_035403345.1 Anaerolineaceae bacterium | reverse complement strand
GGAAGGTTCGATCCATCGTCTTCCCCTGGATTGCGACCAAAAGCGCTGCAATTGCTGCGCTTTGGCACGCACCAACTCTGCAGGATAGGCAGGCAGATACCAGGTCGACCAGCGCTCCTCCAGTGGAAGCTCCACGAACGAATGCTGCCGCCAGGCTTTGTAAGCCTGTTCGCCATGCATTATCTGTTGCAATAAATCCTGCGGTGAAAGCTGTGACCCCAACAGCTCGCCCATCTGTGCAATGAATGACAGGTCGCGCGAGTCGTGATTCGCCTTTTGCACCAGGGTGCCCCCAATATCGAACAGGATGGCCTTAATGGCAACTGTGTTTTGGTTCATAGACGTTTGATACACCCGCTTTCCGCCAGTATTTCCAGCCCATCGGCCAGTTCTGTGAGCGTAGCCTGTGGACCAATTTCCAGCGTCCGGCAGGCGTTCTCAGGGATGTAAGGAGCAATCCTGTGAAAGTCCACATCCCCTAATCCCGGAGCCTGGTGATCAACGATCCCCTGCACATCGTGCAGATGACAGCCAACCATGCGGCTGCCGACTCGTTCCAGCCAATCCATCATCGGCACCAGCCCCAGGCGGTCAAGTGCCTGGGCATGCCCGCAATCAAACTGGAAACCGTACCAGTACTCTGAGGAAAGGCTCAATAACTCATCCAATTCATATGGAAGGGGGATATCAAAGTATCGGTAACGGTTTTCCAATCCAATGGCGATCTTCTTTTCACGCGCGAATGGAATGATCTCCAGCAGGCTGGTCCGCACCTGCTGCAGGTGAGCTCCTGCCAGTTGCGCCCGTTCTGCGATCATGGCCGCCTTGATCTCTTCATACTCAACCGAGCCATATTGGCCAGCCTTAAACAGCTTGCGTAATTGCCGGTCATGGGTGGAAGGGCTGATAACTGTCCCGGGGTGTATAACCACGCTCCTGGCGCCCAGGTGATGCGCCAGGTCGATGGTGCGCAAAGTCATCTCCACGCTCCGCTTACGGCGGCTTTCTTCCAGGCTGGAAATGAGGATGTCCTCTTTCTTCAGATCCTCCAACAGCATTTCCGCCGGGCAAGGATCATGCACAGTGCTGACGTAGTACTGGTCGCGGTTAAACTCTACCAGTAGTGCCGGGTTGACCTTGTGGTTCAGTTCGAACCTGGCCAACCCAATACCCCTGGCAAGTTCAAAGGTCTGGTTGAAGTCCGCGGCCTGGTCCACGTTCCACATGGTCGAAAGGGCAGCATCGTACACCAGGGGTGTGTGAGGGGTTGAAGTCCATGGAGCGTTCCGGGTGATGTCAGGGTAGAAATCGAGAAGCTGCGCCAGGGACGTAATGAAATGATCCGGGCGCATGTCCAGCTCCTCATCCTTATCCGGGTCGTAGTCATCCGGGTCATTCGGGTCAACCGAATTGCTGAACACATTGATGATCGTGCATTCCGAGAAATTCGCCTGGCGAGATCCCAGCAGGTCGCGCGATGGCCGGTCGCCCACATAGGCACATGCACGAGGATCCACGCCTGCCTGTTGGGCAGCAGCAACAAAAAGCGAGGGGTCCGGCTTACGCTTTCCATAAGCTGCGGACAGGATAACCGCGGAGAACAGGGAGGTCAGTCCGGTTTCCTCCAGCATCTGGTACGCCTCAATGCTTGAGGTAGTGTTGCTGATGAGGCCAAGTTTATATCCACGCGCGTGCAGGCTTTTCATGGTTTCCACCATGTCAGGCAGCACCTTTTTAGGCTTGGACTCGCGCCAGAGCTGGTTGAACATGACCGCATTCTCAAGGATATACTCCCTGGGCAGGTCAGGCATGAGGAAGCGTGTCCACAATCCTCTCTCATCCAGTTCGATGAAGTTCGGTTTACACCAGCGCCGGTAATCCTTTTCGCCCTTGCGAATGCGGGCGTCAAGTTCCTCCAGGGAACAATCCAGGTTGAGCAGGTCTTTCAACCGGTTCAATTTTTCCAGGTCCCTGCCCTGCGCCTCATCCGGGATGCGCAGCGTTCCCCCAATGTCAAAGAATATCGCTGTAATCATTCTTACGTTTTCTCTCATTCCTTTTATTCTGCCAGTAATGGGTTACTTAACAGGTCTTCAAACTTATCCAGGTATGCATCAGCGCGGGCATCCGGCTCATAATTGAAAGCCACTGTTTTCATTCCCAACGCACGAGCCCCTGCCAGTTCAGCCTCCTTATGACCCACGAAGAGCGCTTGCCCAGGTTCGATGCCGGTCTGGACCAGGGCTTTACGGTACATTTCCGGGTCCGGCTTGCGCACACCGACTTCCTTTGAACTGATAACCGCATCCCAGACATAGCCAAAACCATGTTCTTCGAACCATTTCAGTTTCTTCGAGAACGGCATGGCGGTATCGGTAATGATGCCCAAAATATAACCGCGCTCCTTCAACGCCAGGATGGTCTGCGGGACGCCTTCGAACACACCCACGATGTTCTCATCGCAGATGAGGGCTGCCGCGCCCTGGGCAACCAGGTCCTGGTCGTGAATGCCGTACAGGCGGGTCAATTCCTCGAAGTACTTATGGCGCGGCATCCTGCCCTGGTAAGCCAGGTCTTTGAGCGCAATGCGGCGATCCTCAAAATCCGCTACCGGTGCCAAGTGCTGCTCCGCAAGGAATTGCGTGAAGTTCGGACTTTTACTCGGGCGGTAATACAGGATGTCGCCAGCGTCAAAGAAGAGCGCCTTGATCTTGCGCTGCTGCAGGGGGTCGGGGTTACTGCGCGCCTCACTTTGTTTCACTTCCAGGAACGGCACCAGTTCGCGCATATCGTCTATGACCAGGTCAGGCACAGCGCCTTCATCCTTCTCACCATCGTCATACGCGTGCCTGATCTTCACCGCCAGCTTGTAACCCGCCCTGCGCGCCCCCAGGATGTCGCGGTTGATCTTGTCCCCGACATATACGCAGGCGCTGGTGGGCAGCCCGATTTGCTGAGCCGCCTGGTAGAAAATGGAAGGATCTGGTTTCCGCCGCCCGTAACGGGAGGATAAAACGATCGTCTCAAAATAGTCCCGGATGCCGTATCGTGTCAACGTAGCAGGCACTTGTGTAACGCTTTGGGTGTTGCTGATGCACCCCAGCCGGAAGCCCTGCTTCTTCAGCCTCTGCAACACTTCTGGAATTTCAGGGCGCATCTCCCGAATGTAATAATTGGTTTCATAAAGGAATGATAATTCCTCAGAGATTCCCGCTAACGCATCCTTGTCTACCGGGGTATCCTTGAAAACATAATTCGACCAGATATCCGCTGTTGGGATCTCGATCATCGACTTCAAGTCCCAATGATGGTATGCACCGATCCCGCTGGTGATCAGATCCGCAAGCGCTTCATCAGAAAGGTCAAGACGGATTCCCGCCCTTTCGAGGCAGGAACGCATAACTGGAGTGTTTGCAATGCGCAACTCCCTGGTATACCGGAAGGTTTCCAGGGTGCCGCCTACATCAAATAAGACTGCTTTAATCAACATTTACAAGACTCCATGAGCCAATTCCTGCCTAGCCCTTCGCGAAGAAGAGTTTATGGACGATCATCAATTGTCATACGTGAGCCGTGGTGTTCAGGCACGGGAGATTTTCCCGTGCCTGAACGATGATTAGCAAGAAACCGGTTTACTCACCCAGGTTCAACAGGTAGAAGTCGCGTCCGGCAACCATGTTATCGTAAGCGAATTGCTCGTCGATCAACCAGGTCATGGCCTGCATTTCTACCAGGGTTTTCATGCCTTCTTCGACTTCGTAAGTGGAGTCAGTGAAGTAGGTTCCGAACTTAGCCCAGGGATCGCGGCCTTCTTCGCTCACCTGCCAGGCGATCCAAAGTTTGGCCGCATTGGGGTGGGGAGCCTGGTTCAGGATGCCCAGGTAACTCTGGCTCTGGATGCCAACTACCGGGACGATGCCCCAGCAGGGTTCGAACACCAGGTTGCCTTCCTGCACATCCGGATAATTGGAGTAAGAGCCCAAAGCCATGTAGCTCTCGGTCATCCCGGGCGTGGCGAAAGCAGAATCCACTTCATCACCACCAGGTTGAGGGATGGGGCCATTGGCAGCAAATTTCTTGAGCCATAACCAGCCAGCATCGGGAGTGTCTGCATCCAGGACGGGTTCTGACCCGTACAGGGCTACATAAGCTTCCT
>DAONEZ010000189.1:0-4196 GCA_035403345.1 Anaerolineaceae bacterium | reverse complement strand
GAGTAACAACTTAACAACCTCATCAAAACGTGCACGATACGTGCTGAAAGGGATAATATGGCGAACGTGGATGAAGTCCTTGCAGTCATTTTAGGTGGAGGTCAGGGTAAGCGGCTCTATCCTCTTACTGCTGAGCGGGCAAAACCGGCCGTCCCGATTGCCGGAAAGTATCGCTTAATTGATATCCCCATCAGTAACTGCATCAATTCAGGCATTTTTAAAATTTCTGTTCTGACCCAGTTCCTGTCGGTTTCGTTGCACCGGCACATTACCCGCACCTACAATTTTGACAACTTCCACGGTGGATGGGTGCAAGTTTGGGCAGCAGAACAGACCATTGAACACACCGACTGGTACCAGGGCACTGCTGACGCCGTTCGCAAGCAGATCCAGGAGATCCGCTCCAGCCGCTCGAAGTACGTATTAATCCTGGCTGGCGATCACCTCTATCGTATGGACTATTCCAAGATGGTCGATTTTCACATCGCGAACAACGCCGACATCACGGTGGCGGTGCAGCCGGTGCTCAAGGAAGACGCCTTCCGCTTTGGCATCCTCAAGCGGGATGAAGACGGGCGCATCACGGACTTTGCGGAAAAGCCCAAGGATCCGGGTTTACTTTCAAGATTGGTTAGCCGCGATGACCCTGAGTCCCCATTCCTTGGCTCGATGGGCATCTACATCTTCAATATGGACCTGCTGGCGGAAGTGCTGAAGCGGGATTACACAGACCATCAGTTGGATGATTTTGGTGGAGACATTATTCCGCACCTGATCCGCATTGGAAAGCGCGTGTTTGGATATAACTTTGAAGGCTACTGGCGTGATATCGGAACGATACGCACGTTTTATGACACAAACCTGGAACTGACCGAGGATCATCCGGACTTCGATTTCTTCGATCCTGAGCATCCCATTTTTACCCACCCACGCTTTTTGCCTGGCTCCCGTGTGACCGGGACCACCTGCAAGAACGTTCTCCTGGCAGAGGGTTGTGAGATTCAGGACGCCTCGTTACAGCATTCACTGATCGGGCTGCGCAGCGTTATTGGTTCCGGCACAGAAATAAAAGATACCATCGTGATGGGCGCTGACTGGTATGGCAACCAAACCAATGGAGCTCCGCTTGGAATTGGCCGCAATTGTAAAATTCAGGGCGCGATCATCGATAAGAACGCCAGCATTGGCGACAACGTGGTCATCAAACCTTTCCCTGATGATCGCGAAGTGGATCACGCGCTCTATAAAGTCCGCGAAGGTATCGTGGTGATCCCAAAGAATACCACCATCCCTGCCGGGACGGTCATTCAACCCTAAATTTCTTCTCAGTTAAAAGGCCTTGGCACTGCCAGGGCCTTTTTTTGTGTGAATTACAAAGCTAACAACTGGAAGACTGCAATACCAAACGCGACAGAAACATTTAGCGAAGATTTCTCACCGTTCATGGGTATGTACAACACCTGGTCTGCGATCCGCAGGATGGCGGGATCGACACCGGTGGGTTCGTTGCCTGCAACCAGGATTATTTGTCCGGGAAAGGGGTGGTTAATTTGCAGTTCCCGCAAAGAAACCGCGCCATGTGCGTACTCGAGCGCAAGGATCAGGCAGTTATCGGCTTTCCTTTCAGCAAGTGTTTTTGGGAGGTTTGGATGATAACTCCAGGTGATGGTATTCTCAGCCCCCAGGGCGGTCTTGCTGATCGCTGGCTGCTCGGTTGGGGTGGGGGTAATCCCGCCAAGCAGAAGTTCTGAAAGCCCTGCGCCATCCGCTGTACGAAAGATCGCACCGACATTGTGCGCGGACCTGATATTATCGAGCGCCCCAATGATTCTGAAGTTGGGGCTTGGCGCGGCAGGCGGTTTTTGGGCAAGGATACCAGGCTCGTGTCTCTCAAGGGGAGAGCCGCAACGCGGGCAATAGCGTCCGTCGAAGAGTTCAGTGTCAAGGGGTAGCCGCAAGCCGCAGCGGGAATTACCGCACTCGAAGAAGAAGGTTCCTGATTTGGAGGAATTCATGAAGCAATTTTACCCCCGGGAAACTTAAATAGTTAGGCGCCTGGGTGAGGGGGGCACCCAAGCGCCTAACTAATCTTAGTATACAAGAGAATCCTGAAATATCAAGAGAAAAAAAGACTCAAAGTACAAGGTTTACATAATTCATACAAAAGTTAAACTTACGTTAATATTATCGGTTGAGTCGAAAGCGTCAACTGCCAATAATGGCCTGCCCTGCCTCGGTGCAATAGGGTAAAACCTCGTAATTCTGCATGATCAGTTCATGCAAAACCAGATCCAATGCCTCAACAGTATTTTGCCGATCTTCTCCGCCGTCGTGAAAGAGTATGACTCTGTCGGGTTGCAACTTTTTAGAGAAATCCGCGAGAATATTCTCAGGCTTAGTGCCTGCCCAGTCGCGCGTATCCAGGTTCCACATCGAAATACTGTAGCCCATGCCCGCCGCCCAGGCGTAAACGGTTTCGTTGGTCTTACCATAGGGTGGACGTAAGCACCTGGTTACCTGGCTGAGGAGTTCAGGATGATCTCTTAGCGCATAGCGGATGGTTTGCTCAGTGTCGCCGACTTCAAGTGAAAAGTTTTGGAAACCAAGGGTGGTCAGGTCAAAATGATTGTAGCTGTGGTTGGCAAGCGTATTTCCATCGCTGGCGATCTGGACAATTACATCCTGAAAGGTCGCGGCGTTGCGCCCGATCATGAAAAAGGTCGCGTGTGCCTGGTATTTTCGCAAAACAGCCAGCACCTGGGAAGACCAGACGGGATCGGGGCCGTCATCGAAGGTGAGGTAGGCTTTCTTTTCTGGATCAGCAGTGGGTAGAGGGGCTGCTTCAACTTCAGTCTGGATGCCAGTTTCGGTCCAGCTTTCGACAAAAGCACTCAAGGTCTCGGTTTGACCTGTTTCAGGTCCCGGATCAGCTTGAACCGGACCCGAAAGCGGGATTACCAGGATCAAAACTAATACTAGTAAAAGCCAATCCTTTTTCATTCTCATACACCTGAATTATAGTAAAGCACATCCGATTTGCAAGCCGATGTCCAGCGACTAAGGCGTGGAGTTGGTGGTGGTTGACTCGAGGATATTCGTGGGCATGGTCTGCCAGTCTTTGCCATTGTTGCCCGTCATATAGAGGCGATTATCGAGCAGCGTGTCCGGCGTGGTTGTAGCCACAAGAAAGCCAGCGAGGTCGTTGATCATGTCCACTGATACGGGCGTGACCGCGGGAGGCAGCCCGGAAGTAGTTTCAGTCCAGGTTATTCCACCATCCTGGGTCTGGAACATCTTTCCCTGTCCGTAGGCGACCCCAGTCAGTTGCGTTCCAAAATCAAAGAACTCAACGTTTTGGAGCATCCCAACGTACTGCCAGGTCTCAGCCGCGTCGGTGGTGCTGCAGAAGTAAGTGACACTATTTCCGTCAGCCAGGTAAGATCGCACCGGGAGAATGGCGGTTGTGGGGTTGATCCGAATGATCTTGTCAACGCTAGTTTCCTGATTTGGATCCAAGGGTAAACCCTGGCACTCGGATTGCTTCCACGAAGTGCCGCCATCTACAGAGCGAAAAGCGTAAACTAAGCCAGGAACAGGCTCAGAACCGGCAACAAGTCCAATATCAGAGCTTAGAAAACCGAAATAGCTCTTGATGCCGCCGGTTGGAAGCCCGTGATCATCAGGGTTAGCAGGGTCGTGCTCGAAGCGCAGCTCCCAGTTTTGACCGCCATCGGCGGTGTGATAAAGGCTGACGTATTGCGAACCGGCCCCAGCACCCTGGTCGGAGAGGATGTAACCCTCGTTGGCGTTTATAAGGGAGATTTGACCGCAAGGGAAATCCAGGCTGTGGGTTTTCCAGTTGCGCCCGCCGTCGGTGCTCGTGAGGAGTGTGGCGGACGATTCGTTTACAGACCGACAAATCCATCCAATGTCACCATTTGGGAAGGCGGCAGTGGTACCCCAACCGGAACCGCCTGCAGATAAACCTGTGGGGGTGACCACGAGCCAGTGCTCGCCGAAGTTACGGGTGTTGTAGAAGATGGTCTGGTCCAAATTGCTTGCCCAACCGTGACCGCCGACAAAGATGTGAAGGTTATAGAGCGGAGAAAGATGGGTGGGCGTCGAAGTGGGCGAGTTTTCGCTTGCGGGCAGGGTGGAACCAGTGAAATTCAAAGTCAAAATCATCCTCAGATTTA
>DAONEZ010000188.1:0-4238 GCA_035403345.1 Anaerolineaceae bacterium | reverse complement strand
CGTATGGCACATGCTGGCAGTTGGTCGCCCAGTCAAAGCCTGCAATTTCCAGCGTTTTGAACACCTGCTGGAAGTGTAGTGATTGGCGCACATCCACTACATAATAAGATTTATCCAGGTTTGGATAATCCAGGATTTTTTGGCGCGCGAGTGCCAGGTCTTCGGTGGCATACAGAGCGGTACCATCTGAGCGCAACACCACCATCACGCGGTACTTTTCTTCCTTCAAGCCCAACAGGTCATCAACCTTGACAATTACTGCTCCGCCTTCCGGGCGCAAATCTTCAGCGATTCCGCGCGCAATCAGCTCATCCACCATGGCTTTTCCGGCCTGCTCAAACATCGAGTTGAAGTAATAGCGGTCAAAGCGAATATCCAACACGTCGTACATTTCTTTGAACCCATCCAGCGACCACTGACGGGTTTCATTCCAGCAATCCACCACTTCAGGGTCGCGTCGATCCCACCGCGCATAAGTCTCGCGGATCTCACTCTCCAGGTCGGGATCCTGCTCCAGGCGCTTCACTGCCTCGGCGTAGAGCATGCCCATCCAGCGGGTTATGTCATTTTCCGGTTTCTCGCCCTTATGATACTTCAGATAATTCCACAACCACTTGATCACATGCAGCCCAATATCGCCCGGGTAATTGGCCCGGATGACCTCGTTGCCGGCCGCTGCCAGGAGGCGCGCCAACACATCCCCCAGGAAGGCGCTGCGCAAATGTCCTACATGAAATGCCTTGTGCGTATTCGGGTGGGAAAACTCGATCATCACCTGCTTGCCGGTGGGTGCCCCCTGTCCGTACTCAGCCTGCCGAGTCAGCACCTCTGTGATCACTCGTTGGGAATATTCGTTTGTGGAAAAATACAGGTTCAGGTAAGCATTGACAGCTTCAATTTTTTCAAACCCGGGTGTGTCCTTGAGCGTTTCAGCCAGTTCCTGTGCGATCTCTTTGGCTTTTTGACCAACATTCCCTTTATGTTCGCCAAAGGATTTTGCAGCCAGTTGAAAGAAAGAAGTGGAAATACCCCAATGACCATTGAACGGGATCCAGCTCCATTTGATCTCCATGTCAGGCAACTGATGCTGCCTGCAATACAATCGGATCCCATCTTCTATCGTTTTCTGTTCAGTCTCAAACATGGCACTCTCTCAACTCAGGTCCTGGTCCGAAAAGATTATATCATAGGCAAAAAAACCGCCGGCAAAGTGGATGCAAAAGCGGGAGATTCCTCTCCCGCTTATTTGCGTGATTGAAAAACGGTGCTTATTTCAATGCCGCGAGGCGTTTCATCAGGCGGCTCTTGCGGCGGGCGGCGTTATTCTTGTGAAGAACGCCCTTCTGTGCCGCTTTGTCCAACGCAGAGATGGCTTCCAGGGTGGCTGCCTGGGCAACTTCTGCGTCTTTGCTTACGATGGCTGCTTTTGCGCGGGCAACGAACGTGCGCGCCTTACCGCGGTAAATGCGGTTGCGTACACGCCGTTTTTCGTTCTGCTTGTTACGTTTAATTGCTGACTTAATGTTGGCCAACTTGTTCCTCCAAAAAAAACTTCTGACAGTGCGAGGGTCGAGGGTAAGCACTGGTTCAGGTGGCGAAGACTATTCTACCGCAATCTCCGCTCCCTGTCCAGTTTTCGATCTTATTTTTTTCTTTTTGATTCTTCCACCTACTGGATGCTTGCTTGCAGGCTTGAAAGCACCTGGCTGACCTGCTCAGCAGATAACTTGCTCTCTGGATGAATTAATGTGTACTGGATGGGAGGCATATCCCCTTCACCCAGGACCTCTTCAATTTGGGCAATCTTGATCTTCTGAATATCAGGATCAGTCGGCCATTCGGAGAAATTCAGAAAGGCTCTACCTTCATCGACATCATGTTGCAGCAGCCAGGAGGCAGGCGCCACCTTTGAGTACCAGGGATGATGGGTTTCATTGCTGTGGCAGTCATAGCACGAGGCTTTGACAAGCGCAGCAGTTGCAGAGGAATCCCATTTGGGCTCATTCACCACAGGCGGATTGGTCAGGTTCTTGCCATAAGGTACCAGTTGGATCAAGCCAAATACAACTATGCCAATGATCAAAACCCACAACCACCATGCCAAACCTTTTTTCTTCATTATTCTCCTCTCAGGTAATTTACCGAGGATCACTTGTCCTGCAGTGCCGCCACTCCCGGTAGCTCAAGTCCTTCCAGCATCTCGAGTGAAGCACCGCCGCCGGTGGAAATATGCGTGATTTTGTCCGCCAGGCCGGATTGCTGAATGGCAGCCACGGACTCTCCACCGCCAATGATGCTCACAGCCTTGCTGTCTGCCACCGCTTTAGCGATCCCGAAAGTACCCTGGGCAAACTTGGGGAATTCAAACACACCCATAGGACCATTCCAGACCACGGTGCCCGCGTCTGAAAGAACTTTCCCGTAGGCTTTGACCGTCTCCGGGCCGATATCCAGCACGCGCCAGCCATCCGGTACGTCAGAGGTAGGCATGGTTTTGAGGTCAGCTTCTGCGTCAAATTTGTCACCCAGCACCAGGTCAACTGGCAGCAACAACTTGCCGCCAGCTTCCTTGAGCAGTTCTTCAGCCAGGGGAACGGACTCATCTTCCACCAGGGAGTCAGCCAGTTTCAACCCCTGGGCTTTAAGGAAGGTATTGGCCATCCCGCCGCCGATCAGGATGGCATCTGCTTTTTTGAGCAGGTTGCGGATCACGCCGATCTTGTCGCTGATCTTGGCGCCGCCCATGATGGCCACGAATGGCCGCTTGGGGTCAGCCACTGCCTGGCCTAGGTATTGGATTTCCTTTTCCAGAAGGAAACCAGCCACACCCGGAAGATAGTGTGTGACGCCTTCCGTGGAAGAATGCGCACGGTGGGCTGTGCCGAAGGCATCGTTCACGTACAGGTCAGCCAGGCTGGCCATCTGCCTCGCAAGTTCGAGGTCATTCTTTTCCTCTTCGGGGTGGAAGCGGGTATTTTCCAGCACCAGCACCTCGCCAGGTTTGAGCCCTGCAGCTGCCTGCTCTGCTTCGGGTCCCACGCAATCCGCCGCGAATTTCACATCCTTCCCCAGCAATCCAGCCAGGTGGTCCGCCACAGGTTTGAGCGAGTACTTGGGGTCCGGACCGCCCTTGGGACGTCCCAGGTGAGAGCACAGGATGACCGCAGCGCCCTTGTTCAATAAATATTCAATGGTCGGTAGCGCTGCCCGGACGCGTGTATCGTCACCTACCCCGCCGTCTTTCAATGGAACGTTGAAGTCCACGCGTACCAGCACTTTTTTCCCACTGGCATCAATATCACGAATGGTTTTCTTATCAAACATAATAATCTCCTTGGTATGAAGGATGCGCAGCCGTTGATACGTTGCTGCGCATCCAAAGTTTTTCGAATAGGAACGCTGATCCCTGAGTAGAACTTAGAGGGATTTTGCCATCAATGCCGCCAGGTCGGCGGTGCGGCAGGAGTAACCCCATTCGTTATCGTACCAGGTTACCACCTTCACCAGGTTGCCGCCCATGACCATGTTGGTAGGCAGGTCTACGATGGAAGAGCGATTGTCGCCCTTGAAGTCCATCGAAACCAGCGGGTCGCCATACTCGCCAGTGGTCACACCCAGGATGCCCTTGAGGGCTCCCTTCGAAGCTTCCACGAAGGCTGCGTTCAATTCTTCCTTGGTGATCGATTTTTCGATATTGGCTACGAAATCCACAATAGAGACAGTGGGGGTCGGGACGCGCAGTGAATAGCCGTCGAATTTTCCCTTGAGTTCCGGGATGACCAATGCCAATGCCTTGGCAGCGCCGGTGGTGGTGGGGATGATGTTCAGCCCTGCAGCGCGGGAGCGGCGCATTTCTTTTTTGTGCCCCTGATCAAGGATCACCTGGTCATTCGTGTATGAATGGATGGTGGTCATCACACCATGAATGATGCCAAATTTCTCGTGAACAACCTTGGCGGCTGGCGCAAGGCAGTTGGTGGTGCAGGAGGCGTTGGAGATCACATGATGCTTCGAAGAATCGTATGCTTTGTCATTCACGCCAAGCACCAGGGTGATGTCCTCGTTCTTGGCGGGTGCGGTGATGATGACTTTTTTAGCGCCGCCTTTTTGAATATGCACATTGGCGCCAGCTTTGCCTTTGGCAGGGTCGCCGATTGCATCGGTGAACACACCCGTGGATTCGATGACGATATCCACACCGAGGTCCTTCCAGGGCAGCATGGCAGGGTCTTTTTCAG
>DAONEZ010000187.1:0-4247 GCA_035403345.1 Anaerolineaceae bacterium | reverse complement strand
GAGGGCGCGAACAGGTTGTTTAACGCCTGCCCGGCATCCACCCCGCTTGATTTTTGCAGCCCCGAAACAATTAACAGGATGATGAACGACGTCACAGGCAGCAGGATGAGCGTCAGCAGGTAGGATTTTCGTATGAACGCTGTCTTGAATTCTTCTTTAAAAACCATCCAGGTTTTATTCATCATCCTACCCTGCCTTTCGGAATGCTTCAGCCAATCGGACGCGCTTGCCGTAGCGCAGCATGCCCAGTCTGAATATCCTGCCCGAAAGCCAGAGAGCGAAAGCCGCCAGCAGGCATAAGGAAGAGATGACCAGGATGATCTGCCAGGCTGGCACCTGCGTGAACGCGGCGCGCATGGGCAGGGCGATTGGGGCGGTTAAGGGGAACAGGCTCATCCCCACTGCCAGGGCTCCATTGGGTTTGAACATTATGGCGGAGATGAACCACAGCGGAATGACCAGCGGGATGGTGAACCAGCCGGAGATCTGCTGGGCCTCCCGCGCTTCCGTGGCGGTTGCGCCGATGGCTCCCATGGCAGCCGCTACCATTACAAACGCGGGCAGTAACGTGCCAAGCATGAGTAGAATGTCTCCGGCTGCAATTTTTGGTGCCTGGACGCCGGGGATAAAAATTGGCGCAAGTAATAACGCGAGCATAGCGAATAGGAACCAGGCTACCAGTTGGGTCAACCCCACGGCCAGGTTGCCCAGCACTTTCCCGCCCATCAATTGGGTGGGGGAGATCGAGGTCACCAGGATCTCCATGGTGCGGTTTTCTTTTTCCTCAACGACCGCCTGAAGCAGGTAATTGCCGCTGATGTTGACCACAACGATAAAGAGGACACCAGCCAGGATGGGGGTAACTACCGTCATCCAGTTATCTTCGTCCATTTCGCGCGTGCCATCCAGCGAGCGGATGATCATGTTGTTGCCTGTATTGAAACGATTCTTAAGCTCTTCAGGTTGATCGCGCAGCAGGTTAGTGACGATGAACTTGCCAAAATCGGAGGTGATGTTCTCCCCGGTTTTCGCCCCGCTGACAAGAGTGACCTCGCCGGTATCCATATAGGTAGGTGGAATGATGAAGTACGCTTGGATCTCGCCCTGGTCGAGGGCAGCCCTGGCTGAAGCTTCATCCAAATAAGCAACGAATTGGACAGGCTTAAAGATGGCGAACTTCCTGGGCTGTAATTGGTCCGGATTAACCAATATATCAGCACCGTCCACATAACCGGTTGGGGCCAGGTTGTATTGCAGCCAGACGGTGAGAAAACCGATCAGGATGGTGATCGCCACAAAGAAGGGCATGCTGAGAATGGCAAAGATGAATCGCTTGCGCAGTACATGGCGTTTATATTCGTTCAAAAAAACAAGCCAGAGTTTTTTCATTCCCCACTTCCTTCATCCTTTACCACCTGGATAAAGATCTCGTCCAGGGTGGGCATGGCCAATTCGAATTGCTCGAGGTGGATGTTACGTTCCACCAGCGCTTTGAGCACATCCTGTGATGTACAGCCCTGGTTGAACTTGAGCAGCATGGCGCTGTTGTGCGGGGTGATCTCGCGCACGCAAGGCAAGCTCGCCGGGAGCGTTTCGGTAGTTCGTACCAGTACGGCATCGGAGGCAAATTGGCGGCGGACATCCTGCAGGTCACCGTATAACATGCTTTTTCCTTTATTGATCAATACGATTCTGTCCGCCAATTCTTCCACCTGGTGCATTTGATGTGTGCACATCACGATGCAGGTCCCCTTATCACGTTCCTCGATCAGCAGGTCTTTGACCATCTGAGTGTTTACCGGGTCAAGGGCGCTAAACGGTTCATCGATGATGACCACTTTTGGTTGATGGACGAGCGTGGTGATCAACTGGGCTTTCTGCTGCATGCCTTTGCTCAATTCCTTTAGCTTCTTCTTGCGCCAGTTGGCCAGCTCAAAGCGCTCCAGGTATTGATTCACCCGCTCACGGGCCTGGGCTTCCGGCAATCCTTTCAACGTTGCCAGGTAAACCAGGCAGCGTTCCAACTGGATATCCTGGTAAAGGCCGCGTTCCTCGGGCAGGTACCCGATCACGTTCTTCTTTTCTTCGGACATCGGGCCGCCCAGGATGCTAACCGTACCGGATTCCGGTTTAAAGATGTCCAGGATGATACGGATCATGGTGGTTTTACCCGCCCCGTTGGGACCCAACAATCCGAAGATCTCCCCGGAATTGACCTCAAAAGAGACGTTATCAACAGCGCGCAGGCTGCCAAACGATTTACTGATCTGATCGACTGAAATGGTTGCCATGAATTCACCTCGAATTAAGTCTGATTATAAAACAACCCCGTCCATTTTTCGTGGGCGGGGTTGTCAGTTGGTGGAAGAAAGTTACTCTTTCTTGTAAGGTGTTCCATCCGCCGCAGGAACATGACCTTTGCCCACGAAGCCCGCCAGGACGATCATGGTGATCACGTACGGGGCAGTGGCCATCAGGGTGGAGGGAATGGCGCTCCCCAGCAACGATAGCTTGGAACCCAGCGAATCAGCGAATCCGAATAACATGCCTGCGCCGATGGCCCCGATGGGCGAATAGTTGCCGAAAATCATGGCTGCCAGGCCGATAAATCCTTTGCCTGCGGTCATGCCTTCATCAAACCTGCCGACTGAACCCAGGGTGAAGAACGCGCCCGCCAGACCGGCGACCAACCCGCCCAACAGGACGGACGTGTAACGCGTGCGGATCACGTTGATGCCGAGGGTGTCAGCCGCCTTGGGGTGCTCGCCAACGCTGCGGACGCGCAAACCCCAGCGGGTGGAGAACAGGGCGACCTGGATAACGATGGTCAGGATGAACATCAGGTACACGAAGAAGTTGGTGTTGAACAGGATGGGGCCCACCAGTGGAATGTCGGCCAATCCGGGGATTTCAATGCGCTGGAACATGGGTGGATTGTTCAATTCCTGGTGAACCTGCAGGAATTTCTGCGAGATGAACGAAGTCATACCGGTTGAGAAGATGTTGATGACAGTGCCGGAGATGATCTGGTCGATCTGGTATTTGATGGATAACACGGCGTGCAGCGCTGCCAGAAGCATGGCTGAGATCACACCAAATAGCAGCCCGAGCCAGGCGTTACCCGTCACGCTGCCCATCAAAGCACCCACCATGGAGGACATCAACATCATGCCTTCAATGGCGATGTTGACCACGCCTGACCGTTCGCATAGGATACCGGAAAAAGCCCCCAGGGTAATGGGAACTGCCAGCAGGACGGCGCTGGAGAGCATTCCAGCCAGGGACAGTGATTTACCGGAAGCCTGCCAGGTGAGAAAGCTGAAGATGAAGAAGAGGAACACCAACCCCATGACCGCATTGGTGGCTTTACCGAATCCTTTTACCAGTTGGATGAGACCAACCAAAACCGCCAGACCGGTCAGGATCCATAAGGTTAATTGAGAAGGGATGACCCAGTCAGCCATCTGTCCGCTGGTGATTCCGCCGGGGGTCATGATGAAGGTAGTCAGGGTACTCGAGGTGAGTCCACGTGCGAAAACAAAGTAGATAAACGCCGCCACAATCAGCTCAATGATGCCGGTAGAAATCCGCCGGGTGGTTGAGATCTCACCTAATTTGGTGCGCCGGATTGCTGCAGATGAGACAGTCATTATTTACCTCCCCAGCTGAGATTTATCGTCGAAGCAACTTCTTCTTTCGGTTTCTTCAGACGATAAAGAGCCCGGATAATGGCAGGTGCCGCAACAAATATCAGGATCATAGCCTGGATGACAGTTACGATGTCGATGGGAATCCTGGAAAGGACCATCATCTTGGTAGCGCCGTTCTTCAGGACTCCAAACAACATGGCTGCCAGGACTACGCCAGCCGGGTGGCTATTGCCCAGCAAGGCCAGTGCGATGCTGTCGAAACCGTAACCGGAGGATAAGCCGATCGCCATACTGTGGTTGACCGCCAGGATCTCGTTCGCGCCGGCCATGCCAGCCAGGGCACCGGAAAGCGCCATGCCGACGATGGTGGTCTGTTTGATATTTAATCCGGCGTACTTGGCAGCCCGGGGATTGGTGCCAACCGTGCGCATGTTCAAGCCCCAGGTGGTCTTGAAGAGCAACCACCACACCAGGAAGGCAAAGCCCAGGGCGATGAAGAAGCCCAGGTGGAAGCGGATGGGAGCCTTGAAGAACTGGGGAATTTCAGCGGATTCCTGGATGAGCGGACTGATGGGCAGGCCGCCCGTGCGCGGGCGG
>DAONEZ010000186.1:0-4260 GCA_035403345.1 Anaerolineaceae bacterium | reverse complement strand
AATACCAACCACACCATCCCGAACATCAGGTTTGGTGAAGGGCTGATCGGGTCCGCGGCCGAGACAGGCAAGGAGATCATCGTTCAGGATGTAACCAAAGAGTCGCGCTTTAAGTTTTCAGAAAAGCGATCAAGAACCAAAGCCGAGGCAGTCCTGCCCCTCATGGTGGAAAACAAGCTGCTCGGAATTCTGGACCTGCAGAGTGAGTCCAGGTTGGGGTTCCATGAAAACGACCTGCTGGTGCTGCGCTCTCTCGCGGATAATATTGCGCTGGCGATCGAAAGCGCTGCCCTATTCAACAAACTTGAACAGCGGGCGAAACAATTGCAGGCAGTCTCGGATATCAGTTATGCGCTTTCCTCCATCCTTGAAATGGATAAATTGCTGAAGGAAATCGTTGAAGTGATCCATCAGCAATTTGCGATCCCGTTTGTGCACATTTTCACGGTCCACTCGGAGCGCCGTAAGATCATTTACCAGGCAGGTACTGGCGTGGGGCCGCGCCGCCTGAAACCCAATTCATTGGCGTTTGACCTGGACGACTCGAGCGGGATCATTCCCCAGGTTGCGCGTTCCGGAGAACATTTCCTGGCCAACGATGTTTCGCTTGAACCACTGTATCGACCGTACAAGAACTTCCCCGACCAGGTCAAATCCGAATTGGCCATCCCGCTGAAATTTGGCAATACCGTGCTCGGCATTCTGGACCTTCAATCCGACGTGACCAACCGCTTCACCGCGGATGACCTGGAATTGTTCCAAAGCCATGCTACCGGAATATCCCTTGCTCTGCGTAACGCCAGCCTGTTCCGAACAGAGAAGTGGAGACGGCAGGTGGCAGACAGTTTCAGGGACATCGCCGGTTTGCTTTCCTCAAATATGGCACTGCCGGACCTGCTGGACAGAGTGTTGATCGCCCTCGAAACAAACCTGCCCTGCGACGTTTCCGCCATCTGGCTGCTCGATGAGGCTGGTGATGTGCCACTGGAAGAGCGTAAACTCAGGCTGGCTGCAGTAAGGGGCACAACAGCAGATAAAGTCATCAACACCACCGCAGAGTCCCAAATGGTGCGCATGTTCTTGCAGCAAGGCATCGACAGTAAAGAAGTCCAACTGAGAAAACCCGGTGAACCCCACGGTCCCCTGGGAGCTGCCCGGAAGTTCCCCGCTAACTATTCCTCCTTACTGGTTCCTTTGCGCTCGGGAGATGATATCTTTGGTGTACTCACTCTGGCACACCGGGCAAAAGGCCGCTATGGGGCTGAAGCCTCTGCCATTGCCTCCACCCTGGCAAATTATGCAGCCGTAGCGATACAAAATGCACGACTGTACACTTCCGCACAGGAAGAAGCCTGGTCTTCCACCGTACTTCTCCAGGTGGCGGAAGCCATGCAATCCATAAATACACAGGACGCGCTGCTCTCCACCATGGCGCGTCTGACTCCATTGCTGGTTGGGATCGATCAGTGTGCCTTTTACCTGACCAATCCCAATACAGATACTTTTGAGTTGAAAAAGTGGTACGGATTTCAGCCGGATGAGAATGAGCGTGCACTCCAGGATTCCGATTCCATTGCGCTGCTCAAATTGCGCACCACCCTGGCACCGGTTTTTATTTCCGATCCAGCCACGGAACTCAGCTTGTGCAGCATGGCCCATTCACAGGAGACCGGGACGCTGGTCCTGCTGCCCCTTTTAGCGCATGGGGAATTGCACGGGGCGTTCCTTGTTTCGCACAACAGCAAGGGCGAGTTCGGCATCTTAAATCCATTCAGCAATCAGACCCTGGCAATCCTGCAAGGCATCGCCCAGCAGACCGCGGTGGGACTTGAGAACATTCGATTGCTGGAAAACCGGCAGGAGGAAGCCTACATCACTGCCGTCCTGCTGCAGGTAGCCCAGGCTGTGGTCAGTCAAAACGAACTTGAGGATATTCTGGACACCATCATCCAGATCATGTCCATCCTGGTGGGCGTGGATTGTTCGGTCATTTATCTATGGCACGCCGAGTCCAGTAAATATATTCCCGCCAGGGCGGTTGCACCCGGGCATGAAGAAGAGACTCTCTTACTTCAGCGCAGCTTCGCACCCGGTGAATTTGCCCTGCTTGACCAGTTAATTGTGTCAGAAAAAATGAGCGCCTGCCGCCTTGAAACAGAAACGATCGACGCCTCTCACTGGCCTGACCTGGAATGCATATCTAGTGAGGAAGAATTATCGAAAACCGAAAGCAGCTGGCTGTTAGGCTTTCCGCTGGTTACCAAGGGCGAAAAGTACGGCGTACTGCTCACCCGTGAGACCAGGGTTCCAGCGGCCTACTTCCAAAAGCGTATCGAATTGCTGCGGGGTGTGGCGCAGCAGACCACTCTGGCCATCCAAAATGACCGCATGACGCAGGAGATGGTGAAACGCAAACGCGTGGAACAGGAATTCTCCCTGGCACGCCAGATCCAGCGCACCTTTTTGCCTGAAACCATCCCGGCCATCGACGGATGGGACATGAACCTGCGCTGGCGCACAGCCAGGGAAGTAGGCGGCGATTTTTATGATGTATTCCTCAATCGCAAGAAACAACTGTCCTTTGTGATCGCGGATGTATCCGATAAGGGCATGCCGGCCGCCCTCTACATGACCGTGACGCGCACGCTTATCCGCTCCGCTGCCCAATCCATGGATTCCCCTGCCGAGGTGCTCAAGCGTGTGAACGAACTGCTTGAAATGGATACCCAGAATGGTATGTTCGTGACCGCCATCTACGCCACACTGGATCAGCACACAGGACTGCTGACCTATGCCAACGCGGGCCACAACCTGCCGCTGCTGCTCAGGTCGGAAACTGGCAAAGTGGAACGGCTGAGGAAGGGAGCCATCGCTCTCGGCGTGATCTCAAAAGCCGATTACCAGGATTGCAGGATTCAGATCGATCCCGGCGACAGCTTGCTGTTCTACACCGACGGAGTAACCGAAACCTTTTCGCTTGGCGGGGAGATCTTTGGAGAAGAACGCCTCTTCCAGGCGCTGGCTTCTTCCAACGTTCAATCAGCCGAAGAGTTGTTGGAAGAGCTTGAAAACGAGATCAATACCTTCCGCCAGGGGGAAGCCCCTACGGATGATATGACCATGATCGCTTTACACAGAATCAAAACGGAAACAACCAGCAGGATCTGAGATTAATTCCCCAGGATCAGCGCTTTCCAGACTTCCCAATTCTCCACCGGCATGACGGTGGGCGTGGGGATGAACACCGGAATGGGGGTGGTTCCTGGAGGAGAAAGCGGTACGACCAACTGCTCCCCCGGGCGCGCCATATGCCCTTCCCCGTAAGCCCATTGTTCCACCGCTCCTTCAGAGGTGGCAAATGCCACCTGCGTGTCCAGCACATCCAGTGTATTCTGTAATTGCGAGACCACTGTGGCGGCGTTGTCGCGCTGCTCGGTCAGGCGGGATAGCTCATTCAGGCGTGTATTGAGGTCCATGACCAGGAAAAACAACACCACAATGGCAATCACCAGCCCGACTTTCTTCAGATCAAACGGAAACTTGAACTTCCTCGGTACCCTGTCCATACTCAATATCTTACTCCAAAACGCTGCGCTTAACAAGCAAAAAACCGCGGAAATCCGCGGTTTTTGTTTGGTGCCGGAGGAGGGATTTGAACCCTCACGGGCGTTATGCCCACTACGCCCTGAACGTAGCGCGTCTGCCAATTCCGCCACTTCGGCCAGAAACAAGCGTTATTTTATCAGACTATGCCGGAATGTCAACCTGAAAGCGCTTACTTTGTGTGTATTTTTTAAGAATTCCTGCGGTAGAATATTGTATATGCGCAAGATTGTGACGTTTCTCCTGCTGGCAATGCTCCTGGCGGGTTGCACTATTCCATATGCCTCCGCAGCCAGCCCGACTCCCATTCCGGTCTCGGACATGGTGACCAATGCCGGCGGGAAATACCACCCGACCCCCACGCCTTTTCAACCACAGGAAACATCTACCGCACCAATACTTGCCAGTACGCCTCTGCCCGTCAACACGCCGTTCAACCCCACTCCCACGCTGGATACTTCGCTGGTACGTCCACCCGCCCAGGTAAACATCCTGCTCATGGGATCGGACTGGCGGCCAAACCAGGGCTTCCGCACAGACGTGTTAATCCTGGTTTCCATCAACCCCAGGCGCGGCACCATCACGGTCACCTCATTTCCGCGCGACCTGTACGTCGCCATCCCCGGCATCGGGTACGAGCGCATCAACACCACCCAG
>DAONEZ010000185.1:0-4265 GCA_035403345.1 Anaerolineaceae bacterium | reverse complement strand
TACCTGCCGAAACCCAACCCGCCCAGGCACCCACGGCACCCCCGGAGTCCGTTCCGCAATCAGCCGGGATCAGCCTGAGCTTTGTCGGTCCTGACCACAATGCGTACTACTGGAACGATGCCATTACCTCGCCGCTTCAATTGACTACCAGCGGTGATGTCGAGACCACGGTGATCTCGGGTGACAGGATCGCCCTGGTGCGCCTGACCCCGCCACATGCCTACACCCTGGACGTAATCGTCACGGACGGCAGCAATCAGCGCACGCTGCTCACCCCCGGGAATTTCGCGGCCTTCCCCCATCCGGCTGACATCCTCACCACGGCGCCCTTCCAGGTGAGCTGGCTGCCTGGTACCCACATCCTGGCGTTTTCGACCCTCTACGTATGGGAAGGACCGGGAATGGGACAGGGCAATGACCTCTACCTGCTTGACACGAATTCAGGTACGTGGAGCTCCCTTCTAACAGTTCCAGATAATTTCGCCTGGCGTTATACATATTCTCCTGATTACTCGAAGATCGCCATTTCCAGGCCCGAAGGCGTGGATATCTATAATGCCGGCGGCAGCCTGTTAACTGCTTCCGTGATGACCTTTGATTTTGTCAACACAGCCTCGGAATATGCCTGGGTGCCCTCCCCCGTCTGGTCAGCGGATAGCAGCCTGCTGGCAGCCGTGATCCCGCCCAAGGAGCCCTGGACCGAGAACCCGGCTGACTCGAAGATCTGGGTCGTGTCGGCTGATGGACAGGGCGGCACGGTAACCGCAACCAGCATGACCTACTTCCCTTCCGGTTTCGCCTCGATTTCACCTGATCTCACCAGGATCACCTACCTGGTCAGGACATCGCCTGGAGAGAACACCTACTCGCTGAAATTCGCCAGCATCAACAACACTGGCGTAATTGAAGCCGCCAGCGGGAAGATCCTTTCCGCACCGGACTGGTCGCCGGGCAGCACCAGCTTTCTTTTCATCGACCAGGACGAGGGCTTGTTCCTGTCAGAAGCCGGATCCACACCCGAGGGGATCCCGGAGATCACCAACCCCCGCAACATCCAATGGGTAAATAACGACTATTATGTGGTGAGCGCGGGAGGAGAAAACGGTTGGAATTTGTGGTTGGGTAAGGTGAACGCCACGCCGCAGCTCCTCTACTCGGCTTTCGTCCAGGATGGCGGCTGGTTTAGTTTCGATATTGATGATTAATCGAAACCTGGCCAAAAATACCCTCAAGCCTTATCGGTTATAATCTTTTCCAATGTTTACGCTTGTTGATGGATTCTTAATAAAGCAGGAGAAATGATGCTAATTACAAAAAGAAAAAAGGCGGTATTCGCCATTGCTGCGATTTTCATCCTCGTCCTCTCTGCATGCGGCAACGCCACAGAGACCGGATCACCAACCGAGGGATTATCTGCCCTGGATGCGGCGGTCACCCAAACCCTGTCTGCCCTGCAGACTGCTGAAGCGCTGCCAACCGCGACTAGCACGCCTGCCCCCACCGCCACGCTGGCACCGGTCACTAAATCCGGTCCGACCAATTTTCCCGCGGATGTCAATCCGCTCACCGGGCTCAAGGTGTCCAATCCGGATATCCTCAACCGCCGCCCGGTGATGATCAAGGTCTCAAACTATCCGCGCGAGGGACGCCCGCATGCCGGACTCTCCTCTGCGGACATCGTCATTGATTATTACATGGGTGTGGGCATGGACCGCTTCATGGGTATTTACTACGGTCAGGATGCCACCCAGGTGGGTCCCATCCGTTCCGGCCGCCTGGTGGACCGCTTCCTGGTAGCTATGTACCAGGGCGTGCTGGGCATGGAATATGCCGACGCGTACGTGTACGGTAAACTGGTGGACCGCCTGGGGTATTCTCGCATGATCTCCAGTTCCACTGATACCTGCCCCGCCATTTGCAGCAACGCCACCCCGCAGACCGTGGTTAGCGTTTTCGCCAACACTTCCGAGTTCACCAAGTTGTACGAAAAGAAATACCCCGGGCAGGATCTCAAGCAAAACCTGGACGGCATGGCTTTCAACTCCGTACCTCCCTCCGGCGGGGTGGACGGTGAGGACCTGACTGTGCATTACGGCATCGGATCGATCGGCAACTGGCGTTACGACGCTGCCAGCCGCAAGTACCTGCGCTTCCAGGAAGCCGAGACTACTGACCCTGAGAAATTCGACATGGTGCCGCAGGTAGACCGGCTCACCAACGAACAATTAGCCTTTTCCAACGTAGTGGTGATGTTTGTGTACATCGAGACGCTGAACCGCGATGATACCCTGCATGAGTATCACATCATGAACAAACAGGACCGCGCACTCATTTTCCGCGACGGTAAAATGTACGATGTCACCTTTAAAACAGCCAAAGAGACCCCCATCCAGTTCTTCAACACCGACGGCACGATCTTTGAATTACAGCCCGGCAATACCTGGATCCAAATCGTGGGCGTTAATTCAACCGTAGAAAAACAAAGTGAAGGGACTTACCTGGTCACCCAGAAAGAGCCCTGATCCTGGAGAAAAATTCCAAAAACCAGCCATCGCCTGGCTGGTTTTTTATTTTCTGTTTTTTTGGTTATCGCTTGATAAAGGTCCCATTACGCAGTTCACGCAAAGCCTGCTTGATCTCTTCCTCAGTATTCATCACAAAGGGTCCGTAGCGTGCCACGGGTTCGCCCAGCGGTTTGCCGGACATGAGCAGGAAGCGCGTACCAAACAGTCCACCCTTCACCTGGATACGCCTGCCGGAACCGAACACCACCATGCGCGTGGCCTCTACAGGTGTACCGCAGAAATCCCCGCCACCTTTGAACACATACGCCAGTGCGGTATGTTCGGGATCAATTTCATAATCGAAGACCGCGCTGGCATCCACAGAGACGTCCATGTACACCGGGTCAGCCGCGATATCCGTCACCGGCCCGCTAATTTCGTTGAGCTTTCCTGCGATCAGCCGAATGGTGATGCCCCAGGTGGGATTGAGCCAGGGAATTTTCGCCTCGTTGAAATCCTGGTAACGCGGCGGTGACATCTTCAGGCTGGCTGGCAGGTTGACCCATAACTGGAAACCTTCCATGTGGTTGCCAAACCCTTCGGGCATTTCCTCATGCATGATGCCGCTGCCGGCGGTCATCCACTGCACGTCACCGGCTGTGATCTCACCGCGGTTCCCCAGGCTGTCGGTATGACGCACTTTGCCCGCCAGCACATAGGTGACCGTTTCAATGCCGCGGTGCGGGTGCATCGGAAAACCACGCAGGTAATCCTTTGGGTCATTCGAACCGAAATGGTCAAATAAAAGAAACGGGTCCAGGTAATCCACCTGGCGGGTGGCGATGCTGCGGCGCAGCTTAACGCCGGCGCCTTCCATAACTGAGATTGGCTCGATCACCTGGGTTACCTTACGAATCTCTCCCTCGTCATTCATTTTGTCCTCCTCTTCCCTATTCTACCAATAATCAAAATGCTCCCCTGCCTGGCAGAGGAGCATCGCTTTTACACATCCAGGTTGCGCACCGCGTGCGCGTGAGTGGTAATGAAGCGCGTGCGAGGGGGAACAGCGGACCCCATCAACATGTCAAAGGTGTGATCTGCAGCGGTGGCGTCCTCCACAGATACCTGCAGCAGCGTACGCGTCTCGGGATTCATGGTCGTCTCCCAAAGCTGGGGAGGGTTCATTTCTCCCAAGCCCTTGTAGCGCTGAATGGAAGCTTTTTCCGCTCCGCTGCCCATCTCTTTCAGGTAGGCATCTTTCTCTGCATCCGAATACACATAACGCGACTGGTTCTTATACGCGATCTTATATAAAGGCGGTTGGGCGATGTACATGTGCCCCTGGTCGATGATCTGCGGCATGTAGCGATAGAACAGGGTGAGCAGCAGGGTGCGGATGTGGCTGCCGTCCACGTCAGCATCCGTCATGATGATCACCTTGCCATAACGCAGATTCTTTATGTCGAAATTATCACCGATCCCGGTGCCCAGGGCGGAGATGATGGATTTGATCTCCTCGTTGCCCAGCATCTTATCGAGGCGCGCGCGTTCGGTGTTCAGGATCTTACCGCGCAGGGGCAGGATGGCCTGGAAATGTCGGTCGCGGCCCTGTTTAGCCGACCCGCCTGCCGAATTACCTTCCACGATGAACATCTCTGTCTTGCTGCTGTCGCGGTCGGAGCAGTCGGCCAGTTTGCCCGGCAGGGTCAGGCTTTCCAAAGCGGACTTGCGGATGACCAGGTCGCGGGCCTTGCGGGCTGC
>DAONEZ010000184.1:0-4268 GCA_035403345.1 Anaerolineaceae bacterium | reverse complement strand
ATAGGGGGAAATATCCCCACCTCATCCCCATGGTGAAGTTCTTTTTCCAGGCCACAAATGATGCCATTGACGAAGCAGATCTTTACCTCGTCGGGAGGGAGTTTCAACTGCTCCGCCAGGTCAGCCAGGGTACTACCCTGCGGAAGTTCGATCTCCGCCTGGGTCCCGGCCAACTGGTCGCCCAGGTATTTGCTCAGTGTGGCGAACAACTTAAGTTTTATCTTCATGACCTTAATTGTAATTGTAAACACACCGGTTAACCAGGCAGGCGCACTGCTCAGGGACAACGAATGATATCCTGTGCCCACAGGCAATCCGCGCATGAAGGTGTCCATCCCCAGCAGCCTTCATTTTGCTCCCGCAGGTCACAGGTATCCCGCAGGTCGCAATCAGGGCAGGAGGGAAAGTGGAATACGCGCACTTCGCTGCGGAAAAGTGTGTAATCCTCTGACATCCAGCTTTCCGCCAAAGGGGTTTCATTTACGTTGCCGAGCAGGTACCGGCTTACCTGTTTTCTGCGCCCATCGATGGTGAAATAGGAGTAATTATGAGATAGCGCATAACAGGGGGAAACGCCGCCATCCCACCCCACCACGATGGAACGATCGTTCACGAAGCGGCAGCGCCGTTCAGCTCCCCAGTGCATCCGCGGCAGATCCAGGGTCCCCCAGGTTACCCAGGCGTCTGTGCGCACGGGAAACCCGCCTGATTTGTAGGGTTCCTGGGGCTCATGTCCGTAAAGAATCTCGGCGCGCATCTCCTCGCTGTAAGGCAGTACGTTGCTCACCAGCACGCGCGAGGCATTCAAATGTGAGGCCAAACCGATGAGAGAGGAAAGTTCGTGGATATTGGATTTCAGTGCTACAAACTCAATCCCCAAAGCGGGTGTCAGCGATCCCAGTTCATATTTGGCATCATTCAGATTGCGCAAATTTTTTAATACCTGGGAAAGGTCCGCTCCTCGAACTTCCTCATAAGTATCAGGCTTCACCCCATCCACGGAAACGACGATTCGATCAACCCCCAATTGCACCAGGGCTTTTGATATTTTTGGGGTTAATAACAAGCCATTTGAACCCAAGGTGACTGCCAGCCCGCGTTTACGTACTGCTTCGATCATATCCAGGATATGAGGGTGCGTAAGGGGTTCACCGAAACTGGTGAAAATCACCCGTTTGATTTCAGGTAACCCGTCCAGGCTGGAGAGGATCTTTTCAAAGGTGTTCTGGTTCATCTGGGCGATGGGATCGCTCCAGATGTTGCGGATGCATGTGCTGCACTGCAGGTTACAGCCGGTTGTGGCCTCGATGTACAACTTCCGCGCGTCCGGCAAGCGCGGATGGAGGATCAGGTCGCCTTCGCGCTCATTCAGCCAGAATTCCGCGTTGGCAGGCATGCGCCGACGCTGACGAAATTTTTCGGGTAACAGGAACCTGCCCTCAGAATCAGAGGATATTTTCGGCATTGTGTGCTCCAACCGAGATGATGCTACCTTCCAATAACGGAAGCGGCCTAATGCTAAGTACAGCCTCCCCTCCTGTTATCGGGAAGGGAGGCAGGTTGAGTTAATGATTATAGATTGCCGAATACTGAATCCAGGGTGTCGTCTGATACATCAAAGACCGTGTTATGCGGTGGCAATGGTTCAGTCTTCATGAATTCCGGCAAGCGGTCGGCTTCCTTGCCGATCCCCGCCGCCTCATTGAACTTGCGTTCAACCTTCAGGATATCTCCACCAAGCTTCAGGATATCGTCCGCTGTCCAATTATTACCCGTCACGCCGTTCACTTCGTCGATCATGCCCTGGTAACCGCTGGCGATATCGAGGATGGCGAAGGCAATAAAGAGGCAGTGACCTGATGAATCTATAAAGGCGGTCGTAGCCTGGAATGCGCGGCTCAGGCCGGCTTTTCCCTCGGGGCTGAGCGGGTCCTGTTTCCCCATCACGCCCAGGATTTCAGGGGCTATGGTGTAACCGGCGGTGTGATCCGCGCCCATGGTAGTGGTTGCATAGGTAATCCCAATACCTTTGACTGCACGCGGTTCATAGGCCGGCATGGACTGTCCCTTGACCACGGGTACATGGCTGACGCCGTAAGCGCGGCCGGTGGTGGCTGTGCCTGCGCCCAACAGCCGGCCTTGCGGAGTAGCCTTGCCCATTTCGTGGATCAACTGGATAGCGCCTTTGCTATCCCCAAACGGAAGCACCCCGGCATGCATGGCAACACCGATGGTTGTACCGGTCTCGATCGTGTCAAGACCATAAGCGTTGCACAAGGCGTTCATTTCAGCCAGGTCTTCAAGATTGTCAATGCCGCAATCTGCACCCAATGCCCAGGCGGATTCATACTCCAGGCAGGAGGTGATTTCCTCGCCTTTGTCATTGAAGATCGTATTGGAACACTGGATGATACAACCCGGGCTGCAGGCGTGGTTGTAGACCTCCTGCCCCTTACTGGTTTTGTTCTTTTCAAAAATAGCCTCGCCGGCGATTTTGGGGGCTCCTTCAAAACGACCGCTGCTGAAGTTGCGGGTTGGAAGACCTCCAGCCTCATTCAGTATATTGACCAGCACGGCTGTGCCGTAGGCGTTCAACCCGCCTTTCGGCTTGGTAATGGCATGTGCGCGTAAGGCATCGATCATCTTCTTGCGACCCTCTTCAAACAGGGCCTTATCCACAATGGGGGTACCGGGTGCACCTGCGCGATTCAACACGATGAATTTTAACCCCTTGCTTGCCATCACTGAGCCCAAACCGCCGCGCCCGGCATAACGGGTGGGGCGCTTGCTCTGATCGTTGAAGGCTACACCTGAATTGCTGTAACCGTGTTCAGCGGCCATTCCGATACTGCAAATGGAAACCCTGTCGCCGAATTTCTCATAAATGGCCGGATACACTTCCGGCAGCATTTTGCCTGTATAAGCGTTGGCGTCAAAGAATTCCACCTTCGGTTTTCCATCCCAGGTGATGGAGATACCGCAGTAATCCGCCTTGTCCTTGGGGAACCCTTCGATCACCAGGGCCTTGATGTTGAGAACTGCCAGGTCTGCCGCCCAGGATGTGCCGGCATTCGCCTCTTTGATCCCGCCGGTCAGGGGGCTCTTACCGCCCACCGAGATACGAGACGATGTGGGGGCACTCGTACCGGTTGTGTACCCCGGGGAGAAAACCAATTTATTATTCTGACCAAGTGCGTGAGCAAGCGGGGGAACCTCGGCCGCAACGAGCGTAGAGGTCAACCCGCGCCCGGCCAAATGCTTGTATTCCGCTGGTTCATCAGTCAGTTGCCAGGTTCGATCGGTCATGTTAATACGTAAGAAATACATGGATTACCTCCTTGAGTAATCATTTATATGGTTGAAAATTCGGGTTTGGAAGCAGGGTGAAGAAATGATAGATACCTCCTTATGCAGCCAAAAAAAGAAAATGCGCAAAACAACTCGCCTGACTGGTTTGTCGGGTCTGTGTTCTCCTTTGCGCACTGGCAGGCGTGGGAATTGCTCCCCACACCCTATCGTTCATCGTTCCCGGTGGGACCCGATGAATCGGAGGGTAAATAGATTGTACGATGATCGCTATATGTACACGGCAAATTCCCGTGTGATTTTATTATAGTGAAAATTCCCCAATTTGCAACAAGGAAAAACATTCTGGAAAGGAAATTCAACTTTCCCTTAACCCATTCATTACGATGGATCTTGAGCCCTCAGTTTTTGGAATAAATAAACAAAATTACACCGTTGGTGTTAAAACGCCTGGTATACGAACGGGGCCGTGGTATCTGAGAACCAGGCCAGCAGCGCCACGCCCAGCAACACGACCACCAGCAGCACCTGCCAGACGCGCGGCCAGGTAAGCAGGAATTCCTCGCTTTTGGCTTTGTGTTGTAGCAGGTCAAAGGCGATAGCCCCGGCCAGCACCAGCAGGAGCAGCGGGTTGGGCAGGTTGAAGCCGCTCCAGCCGGAGAGCAGCCGTGCGCCGCTCAGCGTCTGCGCCAGCCCCTGCCAGTCCGGCATCGTCCAGTGCAGCAGCCCCTTCCAATAAGCCAGGACGACCGGCAGGGGCATGCGGAAGGGCACCCATGCCAGCGCCGCGAACACAAAGGTGACGGCGGTGCCCAGGTTCTGGCGCCAGCGCGGGCGTTCGTCCAGCGGTACGACCTTGCCCCACAGGCTGGGCACGCGCTCCAGCACCAGGTAAAGCCCGTGCAGCCCACCCCACACCAGCATGTTCCACGACAGCCCATGCCACAACCCGCTCACAAGCA
>DAONEZ010000183.1:0-4283 GCA_035403345.1 Anaerolineaceae bacterium | reverse complement strand
CGCAGCAGGTGGAACTAATGCAGGATGGCACGGTTCCACTGGTGGTGGTCGAATCCCAGCCCGAAGTGCTGGATGCCTCCGCCCAGGGTCAGTTGGTGCAAACCATCCTGAGCAAGCCCCTGCGCCTCACCATTCCCTCTGAGGCCAGTGGAACAGGGCAGGAATGGAAACTGCCGGCCGACACTCTGGCCCGCATGTTAACCTTTGAAAAGGTTGCCAATAGCTCGGGCGTTGAACTGCAGGTAGTGGTCAACAGTTCCCTCATGAACAGTTACCTCGAATCGCTACGCGACGAAACTGACCTCGCACCCGAAAATTCGCGCTTCATCTTCAATGATGACACCCGCCAACTGGACCTGCTGACCCCCGCAGGGATTGGTCGCACGCTGGACACGGCCAAATCAGTGGAGGCCATCAACGCCATCCTCAACCAGGGTGGACACTCCGCATCCCTGGCGTTTACGCTCACTGAACCTGCGGTCACCGATAAAATGACCGGCTCTCATTTGGGTATCACCGAACTGGTTAGCACTTACACCTCCTATTTTCGCGGATCGATCCCGGAACGCGTGCAGAACATCGTCACAGCCTCTTCGCGCTTCCATGGGCTGCTGGTGCCGCCCGGAGCCACGCTTTCCATGTCAGATGTGCTTGGCAACATCAGCCTGGACAACGGTTACGCCGAAGCGCTCATTATCCTGGGCGACGAGACCATCAAGGGCGTAGGCGGCGGCGTTTGCCAGGTGAGCACCACCCTTTTCCGCACGGTGTATTATTCCGGCTACCAGATCGTGGAACGCCATCCGCATGCCTACCGCGTGGGATACTATGAACAGACCGGTAACGGCGGTCATGATACGCGCCTGGCTGGCCTGGACGCGGCTGTTTTCGTCCCCCTGGTGGACTTCAAATTCGCAAACGACACAAACAACTGGTTGTTGATGGAAACCTACGTCAACAAATCAAATTACTCCCTCACCTGGAAGTTCTATTCCACCAGTGATGGCCGCAGCGTGGAATCCCGCACCACCGGACTGACCGACATCGTGGAAGCCCCCAAGCCGCTCTACCGCGAAAACCCCGAACTATCCAAGGGCGAGATCAGGCAAATTGATTGGGCTGTGGAAGGCGCCAGCGTGGTAGTCACACGCACGGTCACGCGCAACGGCGAAGTGCTCTACGTGGACCGCATCGTGACCAATTACCAGCCCTGGCGCGATATCTACGAGTATGGCCCGGGTACTGAACTGCCGAAAGAAGAATGACCCCTGTAAAATGATAGAATTATGCAGAAGGCATACTCAGGAGTGACCCCATGATCAATCAGGAATTATTGAAGATTTTACGCTGCCCCGTTTGTGTTAGGGAAAAAACTGGAGCCTTGGAACTCACGCGTGAGGTTTGGCTGGTCTGCACAGATTGCGGCAGGAAATATCCCATCGTGGAAGAGATCCCTGTCATGCTCATCTCGGAAGGCGATAAATGGCAAGGTTTCAAGGTGGAGGACCTGCCGGTCCCGCCGCCCAGGCCCGAGTAAAACCCTACCTCCAAAGTGGTATAATCTCGCATGAACTTGTTTGGAACTAATCTTGCAACGAAGAACTGGCAATGAACACATTCCAGTCCATAATGGTGTAATACAAAGATGACACAACCCGTAAATCGTTCCATGGCCCGCGCTCCGCGGCGCAGGCAGCAGATGGACAAAGTAACCAAAATATTATTGACCGTATTCGCGATCGTGGGCTTGCTGCTGGCAATCCTGGGCGGACGCGCGGTCTACAACCTGGTCAAGGGCTGGTCCATGACCTCCCTGCCGGGCGCACCGGTGGTAGAAGCCAACTCTAACACCAACACCACCGGAAGCACCGGCTCATCCACTTCCATGCAGACCAACAACAGCGTCGCCGGGCAAAAATGGAACGGCCACACGCGCGTGAACATCCTGCTGCTGGGCCTGGATTATTCCGATGAGCGCGCCGCGCAAGACTTCGGCCCCAGCCGTTCAGACACGATGATGCTGGTGACCATCGATCCGCTCACGAAGAACATCGGGGTGCTTTCCATCCGGCGCGACCTTTGGGTAAATATCCCCGGGTATGACTATGCCAAGATCAATGAGGCCTACTTCCTCGGTGAGCGCGATAAGTTGCCGGGTGGTGGTCCGGGCATGGCCATGAAGACCGTGGAAGAATTCCTGGGCGTGCCCATTCAATTCTATGCCCAGGTCAACTTTGATGCTTTTGTTAAGTTGGTGGATGAGATCGGCGGGGTCAAGCTGGACATCAAGGAACGCATCCTGATCGATCCATATGCCGGTAGTGATGATGAACCGTTCTATCTTGAGCCGGGGGTTCAGACCCTTCCAGGCATATACGCCCTGGCTTACGCCCGCGTGCGCTACACCGATGGAGATGACGTGGCCCGCGGCAGCCGCCAGATGGAAGTCATCACCGCCATCCGCGACCGCATCCTGGATTTCAAGATGCTGCCCAAACTGGTGGCAAAGGCACCCGACCTCTACGACTCGATCAAAGGCGACATTCAAACCAACATGACCCTTGAACAGGCCATCCAGTTGGCCACGCTGATGGTGAAGATTCCGCGCGAGAACATGAAGACCTACAACATCGATTACACCATGGTCACCCAGGAATGGACCGCAGATGGCACGCAGGAGATTCTGCGCCCAATCCCTGATAAGATCCGCATCCTGCGCGACCAGGTGTTCTCGGCTGAAGGCGCCGCGGCCGCCCCGGTTACCACCGGCACCAAAGATGCCCTCAAACTTGCCCTAGGTGAGAAAGCCCGCATCCAGTTCCTGAACGGCACCTCCAGCGCAGGGCTGGCTGAAAAGACCGGCGCTTTCTTCACCGGAAAAGGGCTGACCGTGGTGGCGATGAGCAATTCCGGACAAACCTCCGCAAACACCACCATTGAGGTGCACAACGCCACGCCTTACACCCTGGCGTATCTTTCCCAGATCCTCAAGGTGCCCAGTACGCGCATTTTCAACAAGTATGACCCCAACAACAGTGCGGATATCACGGTATACCTGGGCGAAGACTGGCTGTCCGACAACCCGATGAAATAAGGTATTTCCAATGAATAAGCCCATGAACTCGAATTCATGGGCTTTTTATTATCTCGGGGTGTTGATGACCCATCAAGGCGCTTGCGTGGGGCTGCCGCCCGGCAGGGTGGGCAGCGGAGTGATATGCAGCATGGGCTGGTTCACCGCTGCCGCCAGCAGGGTCAAGGCGCGCGCCAGGGCCTGGTCGCCCTGCTTGATGAGCACACGCTGTGCCTCGGCGCTCAACTCCTCATCGGGGCTCTTTTCCTTCAACAATGCCAGCCTCGCCAGCGACCGCGGGGTGTCGCCTTCAGCCAGGTAAGCCCGGGCGATCAGGCCGCGATAAACATCACGGTCTGCCTTCGTCAGCCATTCGGGTCCTCCGCCTGCGTAACGCACCGGCAGGATCACCCAGGCCAACAGCAGCCCGAGCGCCACACCCAGCAGCAGGCCGGTGACCAGGTACCAGGAGCCGCGATTCTCGTCGTTCAATTCCCACCCCCTGAGGCCACCGCAGCAAAAACCGCCCGCTCCAGGTCAGCCAGTGCATCCAACTCCGGCAGGGAATACTCAAGTTTTGTCGCCGCCTTGATGGCATTGCGCACGGGCACCAGCGGATCCTTGTCGTTCAACCGCAGCAGGTACCCCAGGGCTTGCTCGATGTCGGCATCCGTCTTATAAACCTCCGCCACCATGAGCACGTAATCCGCCTTATAGTCCGCGCGCAGGTCAGATAGCTGCGAATTTCTGGCTTGCACCGGGTGCACCAGCCAGCCGTAAGCCGCAGCTCCAGCCGCACCGAGCAGGACCATCAGCAGGAACAGGATCCAGCGAACTGTCTTCACATCAGTCCTTCGGCAGCATGGGGATCTTGATACCGCTGCGTCGCGCGGCAGCGATGGCTTCCGGGTAGCCGGCGTCGGCATGCCGCACCACGCCCATGCCCGGGTCGCTGGTCAGCACGCGCTGCAACCGCCGGGCAGCCTCGGGCGTACCGTCTGCCACGATGACCATGCCGGCGTGCTGGCTGAAGCCAATGCCCACCCCGCCGCCATGATGGAAGGAGACCCAGGTGGCTCCTCCGGCAGTGTTGATCAGCGCGTTCAGGATGGGCCAGTCGCTGACGGCATCCGTACCGTCGCGCATGCCTTCCGTCTCGCGGTTGGGCGACGCCACTGAACCAGCGTCCAGGTGGTCGCGTCCAATCACA
>DAONEZ010000182.1:0-4300 GCA_035403345.1 Anaerolineaceae bacterium | reverse complement strand
CTTCAAACGCACCAAGATCGAGGAAGGTGAATTCAAGTGGAAAGATATCCTCACCTTCAACATCATCCAGATCATCGGCAACGTCATCGCCTGGATCGTGGTCGCTCCGCTGCTGGACATCATCATCTATGCTGAACCGGTCAACCTGGTCTTCACCCAGGGCGCAGTTGCCGCTTTGATGAACATCATTGCCGCGGGCGTGATCGGCACCGTCCTGTGCATCCTCTATGCCGCCACCCGCACCAAAAAAGGCAGCCTCAAGAAGGCTTAATCTCACAGCTCATGTGCAAGCATCGGCAGCCCCAACCGGCTGCCGATTTTTCATTTTCGCGTGCGTAAGTTATACTAGGGGAGTCTCACATCCACACCTCTCCGAAAGGCATCCCCATTCTCCGTGACCGATATCCCCATTATTGAGTTCGAGCATTTTACCTTCCAGTATTTCTCGCAGGCGGAGCCCACATTGTTGGATATCAACCTGAAGATCTACCCGGGGGAAAAGGTGCTCATCGTGGGACCCAGCGGCAGCGGCAAAAGCACGCTGGGGCACTGCCTGAACGGGTTGATCCCATTCTATTACAAGGGCAATATCCAGGGCAGCCTGAAGATCAAGGGGCAGGAAACGCAGGACCTCGACATCTTCCGGCTTTCCAAGATCGTCGGCACGGTGTTGCAGGATTCAGACGGGCAGTTCGTGGGGCTGACGGTGGGCGAGGATATCGCCTTCGCCATGGAGAACGACTGCGTTGCCAGCCCGGTGATGCACGAGCGGGTGGAGCGCGTGGCAAAAATGGTGGACATGCACCAGTGGCAGACTTCGTCCCCCTACGAACTCTCCGGCGGGCAGAAACAGCGCACCTCGCTGGCAGGCGTGTTGATCGATGATGTGGATATCCTGCTGTTCGATGAACCGCTGGCCAACCTGGACCCGGCCACGGGCAAGACAGCCATCGAGATCATCGACGATATTCATCAGCAAATGCGCAAGACCATTCTGATCATCGAGCACCGCCTGGAAGACGTGCTGCACCGCGCGGTGGACCGGGTGATCGTGATCAATGACGGGCGAATCATCGCGGACATGAATGCGCATGACCTGGTGTGCTCGGATGTGCTGATAAAGAACGGCATCCGCGAGCCGCTATATGTGACTGCACTGAAATACGCAGGGATTCCGTTGACCCCTGAGATGAAACCGGGGCATATCTGGAGCCTGGACACCACGGGAGTGAACGAGCGTTTGCGCGCCTGGAACAGGTCGGTCACGCCCCCGGAACCCAAATTGGATGGGTCTTCCATCCTGCGGGTTGAGAATCTGAACTTCTCTTACGATGGCGTGCGCCCAACGCTAAAAAACCTGGATTTCGATATCCACGCCGGCGAGATGCTGGCTGTGGTGGGCAAGAACGGCGCAGGAAAATCGACACTGGCCAAGTTGTTTTGCGGCTTTGAAAAGGAAGATACCGGCGCGCTCTATTTCCGTGGAAACTCTCTCAAGGGGAAATCGATCAAGGAACGGGCGGAGGTGATCGGCTTTGTGATGCAGAATCCCAACCAGATGATCTCCAAAAACCTTATCTTTGACGAGGTGGCCCTGGGGCTGCGCCTGCGCAAGGTGCCCGAGGAGCAGATCCGCGAACGGGTCGAGAAGGTGCTCAAGGTGTGCGGATTGCTGCCGTTCATCGAGTGGCCCATCTCTGCCTTGAGTTACGGACAGAAAAAGCGCGTCACTATTGCCTCCATCCTGGTGCTGGACCCGCAGGTGATGATACTGGACGAGCCCACCGCCGGGCAGGATTACAGTCACTACAGTGAGATCATGGAATTCCTGCGCGAGTTGAACGCCCTGGGCATCAGCATCATACTCATCACGCACGACATGCACCTGATGCTCGAGTACACACCGCGCTCCATTGTGCTTTCGGGCGGAGAGATGGTCGCCGACACGCGCGCCTCCATCGTCCTGACCACTGCCGATATCATTGAGAAGGCGAACCTCAAAGAGACATCGCTGTATCGACTGGCGGAGCTGGCGGGCATCCCGGACGGCACGCAGTTCGTGCAGAATTTCATCGATTACGAGCGGAGGACAGTCTCATGAAGATGAAGTTGTTCTCCTACAATTATGAAGATACTTTTATCCACAGCCTGTCCGGTCTGACCAAGCTGATCTGCTTCATCATGCTCACCTTCGCGGTCATGTTCTCGTATGACATCCGCGTGATCCTGGGGGTGCTGTTGTTCTCTGCTTTGATCCTGAGCGCCTCGAAGATCCGCTGGAGCCAGATCAAGTTGATGGTGATTTACGTGCTGATTTTCCTGGCGGTGAACGCCTTTATCACTTTCCTGTTCTCGCCCGAGCAGGGGGTGCAGATCTACGGTACGCGGCATCCGCTCTTCAAGTTGTTTGGTCCTTTCATAGTCACCCAGGAGCAGTTGTTCTACCAGACCACCAAGTTCTTCAAGTACGCCTCGGTCATTCCGCTGGGCATCATCTTCCTGCTCACCACCAACCCCAGCGAACTGGCCTCGTCGCTCAACCGGGTGGGGGTGCACTACAAAGCGTCTTATGCTCTCTCGCTCACTCTGCGCTACTTCCCGGACCTGCAGCGCGTGTACCACGATATCAGCCAGGCGCAGCAGGCGCGTGGTCTGGAGATGGGCGGGAAAGCCAGCCTGAAGGACCGCTTCAAGAACTCACTGATGGTGGTGATCCCATTGATCTTTTCCACGCTGGACCGCATCGAGGTCATCACCAATGCCATGGACCTGCGCGGCTTTGGCAAGGGACGCAAGCGCACCTGGTTCAACTCCAGCCGGATTAAAAGGGAGGATATTATCGCACTGTTGGTCTCTCTGGGCATCACGGCGGTCACCGTACTTGTCTCGGTGTTTGTCAACCATGGACGGTTCTATAATCCATTTATTTAAGCAAATTCTATCCGCGAATTTTCTCGAATTATACAAATTTGCGATAAAAACCAGAACACAAAAAACACGAAATATTCAATAAGAGAACCGGAAATCGAGAACCGAGATTGGTTGATAATATTCTCTGCTCTCACTTCTCCATATTACTCATTGACAATTCCCCCAATTAAAAGGCATAATCTATTTATCAGCGCTAATCGAATGAAGCGAGGGTATTTCCTCGGTAAAAACAAGGAGTCTACCAATGAAATGCTGCATGGGATCGATCCTCGAAGTTGACCTGACCAGCGGGACCGTCACAAAGCGCACGGTGCCGGACGCGGTATATGAAAGTGTGCTCTCGGGCAAGGGGTTGGGAGCCTGGTACCTGCTGCGGCATGTGCCCGATGGCGCAGACCCGCTGGGACCGGACAACATTTTGGGCTTTGTCAGTGGAGCGCTCACCGGCACAGGCGCGCTGATGGTGGGTCGCTGGCTGGCGGTTTGCAAGTCGCCGCTCACCGGGGGCATCGGCGAGGCCAACTGCGGCGGCAACTTCTCGCCGGCCATCAAGCAATGCGGCGTGGACGGCATCTTCTTCAAGGGCATCAGTCCCTCACCCGTGTACCTGTACGTGGACAATAAAACCGCCGAGCTGCGTGACGCCACTGCACTGTGGGGCACGGACGCTGTGGAGACCGAGAAGAAACTGGTGGAACTGAGCACGGGCAAGAAGAAAGCTTGCGCGGTGGCCATTGGACCATCTGGCGAGAAGCTCTCGCTCATCTCGGGCATCGTCAACGACGCCGGGCGCATTGCAGCGCGCTGCGGCGTGGGGGCGGTGATGGGCAGCAAGAAGCTCAAAGGCGTGGTGCTGGCGGGCTCTAAGCAGATGCCCTGTGCCGACCCGGCAGCGGTGCAGAAGATCAGCGCAAAAGCAGGCTTGATGTATAAGAAAGCCAGCCTGCCGGGCATCCTCAAAGGCGGGCTGCTGGCGCCCATGGGAACCATCATGGGCAAGCTGCCCTTCAACATGCCCATGAGCGGCGGGATGATGGTGCCGCTATTCAAGAAATGGGGCACGGCGGTCAACAACCAGATGGGAATCCTCAACGGAGATGCGCCGGTGAAGAACTGGGGCGGGACGGACAAGGATGCGCGCAAAGAAGCCCGGGCGCATAACGCCGACCACTATACCAGGCGCGAGACCTCCAAATTCCACTGCTATGCCTGCGGGCAAGGCTGTGGCGGCATCACCGATATCAGTGACGTCAAGACGAAAGAGTTCACCCACACCCACCGTCCGGAATACGAGACCATCAATGTGTTTGGCGCTTTCCTGCTCAACCAGGACGTGGACGCGGTCTTTTATATCAATGAGTTGCTCAAC
>DAONEZ010000181.1:0-4306 GCA_035403345.1 Anaerolineaceae bacterium | reverse complement strand
GTACCTCGACCTGCAGTGGTTCAACAAGCGCGCCTCGCGCCTGCCGGAAGCCTTGTGGTTCAGTTTCCACCCGGTTGCGGTTGACGGTGCCTGGTGGATCGAAAAGATGGGCAGCGAAATATCACCGCTCGAGGTGGTGGAAAATGGCAACCGCCACCTGCACGCCAGCGGTAAATACGTGACCTACCGGGAACCTGGTGTGTGTTTTACCATTTCCGCCCTGGATTCCCCCCTGGTGGCTCCCGGTCAGCGTTCGCTGCTGGACTTCAACAACCGTCAGCCGGAGATGCGCGAAGGTGTGCACTTCTGCCTGTACAACAACCTGTGGGGCACCAACTTCCCCATGTGGTTCGAAGAAGATTGCCGTTTCCGCTTCATTCTCGACCTGTCAACCCAACCGGAGGATCAAAAATGAAGACCCTTTCCCTTCCCGGACGCAGCAAGCCATACGTGATGGCACACCGCGGCAACCGCGTGCTCTGCCCCGAAAACACACTGGCATCCTTCCACAAAGCCCTCGAAGAAGGGGCAGACATCCTGGAGACCGACCTGCACCTTAGCCTGGACGGCACATTCATGTGCATCCACGATGCCACCGTTGACCGTACGACGGACGGCAGCGGACCAGTGGCAGACAAGACCCTGGCTGAGCTCAAAAATCTAAGCGCTTCCTACGGCTTCGCCCAATATGCCGCCGAGCACATCCCGACCCTGGCAGAAGTCGCTTCCATCCTGCCCGCTGATATCGGCATGGCGCTGGAACTCAAGACTGATCGCTTTCTGGAACCGGAAATCTGCGGCAGGCTGGTGGATGAGGTCAGGCGATATGGCATAGCTGACCGCGTCATCATGCTTTCATTCTCCCTGCCGCGCTTGCTTGCCGTCAAGGCGGTGGACGAGACCATTCCCATGGGTTGGATCACCATGGCAAAATTGGCTCCGCATCCCCAGCCGGAGGTGCTGGGTCCATTCTGGCCGGCAGTGTTCCTCAATCCTTTCTTCGTCGCCCATGCACACCAGCGCAGTCAACTGGTGTGCCCGCTGGATCCAACCCCGGATTCCCGCCTGTGGTTCTACAAGTTGCTGCGCTGTGATACTGTCGTGTCTGACAACCCGGGTGCAACCCTGGCCAGGTTAAAGCGTATATCCTTTAAGAATTAAGATTCAAATAGAGAGGTGTTTAATGGATAATCCGCGAAGACCCCATTCCTTATTTTGGCCGATCATGCTGGTAGGCGCAGGCATTCTTTTACTTCTGCGCAATTTGGAGCTGATCCCTGTTTTCAACCTGACCATGCTGCTGCGGCTCTGGCCGTTGCTGCTGGTGGTACTGGGCGTAGACCTAATCTTTGCGCGCCGCTCCCCCTGGGTGGGCACCGTGATCGGGTTGGTCACCCTGGCCATTGTGGTCGTGTTCCTGGTCGCCAGCCCACAATTGGGCATTCCCTCAGCAGAAGCACCGCAAACCGTGGTGTTCTCCTCTCCGCTTAAAGACACAACCTCAGTCAATTACAAGATTTCCACTGCCGCTGACCCAGTTACGCTTAATGCACTGGCTGGCTCAGACGAGTTGATCCACGCGACCATTACCAACCGCGGTACGATGAAATTTGACGTGACCGGCGAAGCCGAGAAGACGGTGTTCTTGAATGAGGAATCCTCCGCGGATGCAGGGCTGGTTTGGGACCTGTTGGAAAACAACCAGAAGTGGGATATCTCACTGTCCAAAGCCTTACCTGTAAACCTCGACCTGGAGGGGGGGTCTGGTTCGTTGAACTTGAACCTGGATGGTATCGACCTGCGTTCCATGCGTGCCAGTTTCGGGTCTGGTTCATCGAGAATCTCGTTGCCGCAGAACGCCACGCCATATGATGTCACGATTGCCACCGGCTCCGGTTCCATGAACATGGACGTGCCGGGATCCTCAAACCTGAACCTGACCCTAACCAGCGGCTCCGGTTCGATCAATATCGATGTGCTTGATCTCACAACCCTGACCCTGACCCTGTCCAGCGGAAGCGGTTCTGTGCACGTGAATGTACCCGACGGTGCTGCGCTGCGCATCGAAGTAATGGATAGCGGTTCCGGCAGCCTGTCCGTTCCGGGCGGTTTACCCCGGATCGGTGGGAATTCTGATGACCACACGGGCACCTGGCAGAGCGCGGATTATGATACTGCGATGGTAAAGATCCTGATCAAGATCGCCAGCCGCGGCTCGGGCAGCATCTCAATTAACTAAAGATTCAAGAACGCGAAACCAGCAAACGAGAACAGAGAACGGAAAACTGAGAACCGTTCTCTGTTTTCATACATTGATAATTCACCTCTCGGAGTTTCCTTTTCAACTCCGGGAGCTTGAACTTTACCTCGAGTAGGGCACACCCCGGGAGTCCAAAAACAGACTCCCGGGTTCGATCGCATTCGTCTCCCGGAGTTTGCTTTCAACTCCGGGAGCTTGCACTTGTCCACGTCTATTGCACACCCCGGGAGTCCAAAACCAGACTCCCGGGTTCGATCGCATTCGTCTCCCGGAGTTTGCTTTCAACTCCGGGAGCATGCACTTATCCGCGTCCAGTGCATACCCCGGGAGTCACAAACCACACCTGTTCCATTATGCTACGAATTACGATGTTTTTGTGTAAACGCATTTCAGGACGATTCAGGACGATTTCCTGATTACTGATCACTGATTACGATGATTTTTTGTAAACATATTTCAGGACTTGACACTTGACACTGGGTACTGATCACTAATCACCAAAGACCCTCTCTTATCTCAGTTCTCTGTTTTAGAGTATAATGACATTGAAAATCATTTTCAATAGACAGATATAAGAAAGATGGACACCACACAACATTGGTTGGATTTGCTGCAAGAGAACGGCTGCCGGGTCACCGCCCCCCGCCGTGTCATCGTGGAAACACTGGTTAACAGCCCGCGAGCCCTGGATGCCCTCGACCTGTTCGACCTATGCCGCCAGGCGCAGCCCGGCATCGGTCTCGTGACTGTGTACCGCACACTGGAAAAGCTGGAGGAACTCGATTTGATCCAGCGCGTGCACCGCGAGGACGGCTGCCACATTGTGATGAAGGCCGCCGTCGGTCATCAGCACTACCTGGTGTGCACCTCGTGCGGGCGGACCACTTTGTTCGAAGGCGACGACATCAGCCCCTTGATCCGCAGCGTTGAAGGTCAGACCGGCTTTCGGGTGGACGATCACTGGCTGCAGCTGTTCGGGCGCTGCCCGGACTGCTGTGAAAAGGCCGATGTGCAATGAAAACAATCCTCAGAACGCTATCTCTCGTTGCGCTTTTCTTTTCGATGCTGCCGCTCTCTGCCTGTGCTCCGGCTGGTGCGACCTCAGCGGATCAGCTCCAGGTGATCGCCACCACTTCGATCCTGGCGGATGTGGTCAGACAAGTCGGTGGGACACATGTAAACGTCAATTCTCTTGTCCCGCCGGGAGGCAATGAACATGAATATCAGCCGGCAGCCCGTGATATCGCCGCCGTGGTGGATGCTGACCTGGTGTTCGAGGTTGGCCTGGGCCTGGAGGAATTCATGTCCACGCTCATCCAGAATGCCGGTACAGAGGTAAGCGTTGTAACGGTCTCAGAAGGCATCACCCCGCAGCAATTCCAGCCGGACGCAGGGCAGGGACTGCTCGACAGCCATACCTCTGGCGACCCGCATGTGTGGATGGATCCTGCTAACGTGGTCACCTGGGGTCAAAACATCGCCACCGCCCTCATCGCATGGGACCCGCAGCATGAATCCGATTACAAGGCCAACTTGGCAGCCTATACCGCCAGCCTGCAGGAGCTGGACAATTGGATCGTCGGGCAGATCGCCACTATCCCGGCGGACCAGCGTAAGATCGTGACCGACCACATGCTTTTCGGCTACTTTACCCAAAAATATGGGCTGGAGGTAGTAGGCGCGGTGATCCCCTCCTACAGCTCTTCCGCCGCGCCTTCTGCTCGCGACCTGGCCGCCCTGGAGGATGCCATCCGCCAATACGATGTGAATGCCATCCTGGTGGGCAACACGGTCAACCCCGCTCTCTCCAAACAGGTGGCAGCCGATACCGGCGTGCGCATGGTGCAGTTCTACACCGGCTCCCTATCGGCCGCGGACGGACCTGCCGCCACTTATATTGACTATATGCACTACAATGTGAATGCCATTGTCAGTGCCCTCGGTGGTGAGTGATGAAAAAAGACCTCAGGAATTCTTCACACATACCCGATACACCGCTGCTCCAGGCCGAGCATCTCTCGGTAGCCTACGAAGCCGGGGTGGGCC
>DAONEZ010000180.1:0-4307 GCA_035403345.1 Anaerolineaceae bacterium | reverse complement strand
ATGCGGTTGAACCAGAACAGCGGGATGGCACACCAGGCGTTATGGATGGTCTCGATGTACATCTCCGCCAGGCGGATGAAGTCGTCCGTGCCGGAATAGGTGCGCAACAACGGGAAGTTGCCGCGCCGGCTGGCGGCGTAAAGTTGTCGGTAATCCTCTTCCGTGCGCACCGGCACCCCGCCCGCGCCGTACCGGCGGGCATCCTGACGCTCCGGATGGTAGAAGTTCTCCTGGGCGTCCTGGTCGATCCCCAGCGAGATCACGTCCAGCACGCGGGCCTCGGCGATCTCGCCGATACCCCGCAGTGTATCCTGCATGGTGGGCAGCCCGAAGTGATGACGGAGCAGCGGATAAGGGGCTTTCCAGCGGATACGTTCCAGCGTGGTTGCAGGATAGGCGATCTCCGCGCCAGGCTCCTTGCTGCCCTCTTTGAGTGAAGCCAGCACATCCTCGGTCATTTCGCTGCCGTCGAATACCTGCGCAAAGAACCCCATGCGCCGCGCACGTTCCGCCACCGGGGGTGTGCCGCCAAAGTAGAAGCGCACTCCCCGCGCGCGCAGATCATCGGCTTCCTCGGCAAACTCCGCCAGCAGTCGTTCACCGGTCTCCGGCGTCAGGCGGTAAGACACCCCTACGATCTCCGCGTTCTCCGCCCTTGCCGCGCGTAACACTTCCTTCACCGGCACTGCCGGACCAAGGAAAACCGTGCGCCAGCCGGCGGATTCCGCCAGGCGCAGGAAATTCATCACCCCGGCCACATGGACACATTCCCCCAGTGCAGCAGCAATAACTGTCTTCGTCATGCTCTCTCCGTTTCTGGTGATAGTCCCCCCACCTATCGAGATAGTGCGGATGCGTGCAATCCGTTCATCCAACAGCCTGAGCCCCTGATTCAAGCGATTTGCGATCATCACCCTGGCGTCTGCAAAGAATCATCAAACCAGGCAGACAATCAGGTGAAGAGGATTTCCTCTTCGATTTCAGAATTATACGGTATTTTATGGACCAAAAACAGGAAAACTGCCAAACCAGCTGTAAAACAACTCAAAAACTCGAATCTTAATATTTCCTTAAACTAGTTGACTTTCATCATTAAAAGTTGTAAGATATTCGCTTAATACGCTATGAATACTTCATTCGCCACCATTTATTACTTCTTTATGCTCCTTGCGGTCATGATGTACCTTGCAAGGAAAATTCGAGTTAGGTGTGCAGAAGTAAAGTAGAACCAGACCAAAGAGTACCAAAAGCCACCTGACACCCATCAGGTGGTTTTTTTTACCCGCAGGAGGTGCCCGCCGCTACCATGAAGGCAATGCAAGACGATGAACTCAAATTGAAATTATCTAATCAGGAGAAGAAGAAAATGAAAGCCATCAAGTTTGTTTCAATTTTGTTCGTAATCGCTTTATTGGTCACAGCCTGTGCCAAGGCCCCCGTAGCTACCGAAGTTCCTGTGGCAACTGAAGCCCCGGCAGCAACCGATGCTCCTGTCGCCACTGAAGCACCTGCCGGCGAAGCAGCCGTTCCGGAAGCCTGCAATTCCGATCCTTTTGGCTGCGCCACCTTCAAACCCGGTGATGTGGTCAAGATCGGTATGGGCGCACCGCTCACTGGCGGTTATGCCTCCTTCGGTATTGATATTTCCCAGGGCGGCGAGTTGGCTGTCAAAGATGCGGGAACCTGGAATGGGCTGACCTTCGAACTGGTTGCCGAAGATGACCAGGGTTCCGCCGATCTGGGCGCTGCGGTTGCCAACAAGTACGTGGCTGACCCCGCCGTGGTGGCTGTCGCCGGGCACATCTTCTCAGGCGCCAGCGCATCGGCTGCCCCCATCTACGAGAAAGCCGGCATCCCAATGCTGTCTCCCTCTGCTTCCAACCCGCCCCTCACCTCCAACGGCTGGAAGGTCTTCAACCGCATTGTTTTCACGGATGAACAAGCCAGCACTGCCGTTGCCAAGAGATTGTTCAATGAATTGAACGTGCGCAAGCTGGCCGTGATGCATGATGGTGAAGATTACGGTAAAGGTCTCGCTGAACTCGTGGCTGCCAAGTTTGCCGAGGTGGGTGGTGAGGTCGTAGCTTCTGAAGCGATCACCCCCAAGGAAACTGATTTCACTGCAGTTCTTTCCGTGGTTGCCGCCAAGGGTCCGGATGCCATCTTCTTCGGCGGGTACACGGCTGAAGGCGGCGTGATCGCCAACCAGATGAAGACCACCGGCCTTGAAAACGCCATCTTCTTCGGCTGCGATGGCACTTATGGCGAGGACTTCCTGCAAAAGACTGGTGTGAATGGTGAAGGCGCGTGGGCTTACTCATTGAATCCGCCCGATAGCCCCGAAAAACTGGCCTTCGACGCTGCTTATGAGTCTGCCTTTGGTCAAAAACCCGGTGTGCTCTCCCCCTACACCTGGAACGGATATGACACCGTAGCCGGCTTGATCGACCGCATCAAAGCGGTAGCCATCACCGATGCTGCCGGTAACGTCTATATCCCGCGCGGCGCCCTGGTGGATGCTGTGCGCGCTATCAAGGATTTCAAGGGTGTTTCAGGAACTTACACCTGCTCGGAAATCGGCGAATGTAACATTGCCGGTCCACTCTTTATGGTTATCAAAGACGGTGCCTGGGTACCTGCCCAATAGTTTCCTCTCTTCCTCCGATCGGGGAGGCGCAAGCCTCCCCAATCCATCCCTGAAAACCTGAAAGAGCAGTTATGAATGATACCGTCCCCCTTAAGCTCAATACGACCGCCGCGAAGATACTGAAGTACGTTCGTCCAGTTATTGGCATTGCCGTTCTCGTTTTTATCCTCTACCGGCTTTATTCTGTTCTCATTGTTCAACATGAATTTGGTTTAGACACCTGGACCCGGCTGCTCGTTTCCGGGTTGATCATCGGCGGTGTGTACGCCCTCATCGCCATCGGTTACACCCTGGTGTACGGCGTCCTGTTTATGATTAATTTTGCACACGGTGAAGTGATGATGCTGGGCTCCTTCGCCGGTTATTTTGTGTTTGAAGCCCTCAACGCCGCCCCTTCGGCGGCTTCCCCGGAGATGAGTTTTCTGAACGCCAACCCGATCCTGAGCGTGATCATTGCGTTCCTGGCAGGCATGACGGTTTCCGCCGGTGCGGGCTACTTTCTGGAGAAGCTGGCTTACCGCCCGTTGCGCAAAGCGCCGCGCCTGGTGCCGCTCATCAGCGCTATTGGTGCCTCCATCTTCCTGCAGAACGCCGCGCAATTGCTCTTCAGCCCGCAGCAGCGCTCCTTCACCAACCCCGATCTGCTTACCCGCGGACAGGGCTGGAAGCTGGCCATCGGCGGCAGCAACGTGATCCTTTCTTACACTGGCGTTTTTACATTTGCGCTATCCATTATCCTTCTGATTCTGCTTTACACGATCGTCCAAAAGACCAGGCTCGGACGCGCCATGCGCGCGGTGGCCCTGGATAAAAAAACCGCTGCGCTGATGGGCATCGACGTGGATCGAACCATCAGCATTACATTTTTAATCAGCGGCGCGCTGGCCGGCGCAGCTGGTGTGATGTGGGGAATCCACAATGGGTTGATCGATTACTACGTCGGCTTCATCCCCGGCATCAAAGCCTTTACTGCCGCGGTATTAGGCGGCATCGGCAACATCCCCGGCGCCATGGTCGGCGGTATGTTCCTCGGTTTGATCGAATCCATGGGACCCGCCGCCCTGGGCATTCCCTTCCAGCTCAAAGACGTACTCGCTTTCATGATCCTGATCCTCGTGCTCACCTTCAGACCGTCCGGTCTGTTGGGCGAACGGCTTTCGGAGGAAAAACTATGAAAATCAACCTTCGCCAGTCCTTTCAAACCGGGATCGCGTCCAGCGTTGTTCACACGTTCTTTGTGCTCATCGGGTTTAATGCCATGCTCGCCGGGATTATCTCCAAGCTCTTTGTGAAAAAACCTTCCGGTCCCATGCCCGAAGCAGCCTACTTCATCATCTACTGCCTCCTGCTGGCAATTCTAACGGGGTACATCGCCGCTCGAAAAAACAAGGGCGGAAAGATCGGCAGTAAGTTACTGTCAGGAAGCCTGGGCGGGTCTGCGCTTGCGCTTGGCAGCCTGCCGATCCTGCTCATCCTGGCCGCCCTGGTCACGCGTGAGGTTGATCCCCGCCTCTACCTGCCCCAGCTCTCGCAGGATTTCATGAAGGCCACCCTCCTACAGCTTCAGCCGGTGACGGGAATTATCGCCAATATCGGCCTGTTCATCATCGGCGGATGTGCCGGCGCGTTGCTCGACCAGTTGGGGCGGTTTCGCAGTCTC
>DAONEZ010000179.1:0-4346 GCA_035403345.1 Anaerolineaceae bacterium | reverse complement strand
AGTATTAAATCATGTGACGCTCAACGTTGCACCCGGCGAACATGTCGCCCTGGTTGGACGGACTGGTGCGGGGAAGAGCAGCATCTTGAACCTTCTGGGTGGACTGTATACTCCCTGGCAGGGTGTTATTCAGGTGGCAGGACTCGATCCACACCAGATTCCGGAAATAGAACGCCGGCGTTTCATCGGGGTGGTGCCGCAGGCAGTCCAGCTGTTCAGCGGCAGCGTACTGGAAAACCTAACTCTGGGCGACCCGGATGTGCCGGAGGAAGCGGTCGAGCGTGCTGTCCACATCGCCGGAGTCGAAGGACTGATCCAGTCCCTTCCCAAGGGCTATGACACGCAGATCAGCAACGGCGCGGGTGAAGGCGTCCAGCTCTCATCAGGCCAGCGCCAAATGTTATCCCTGGCTCGTGCCTTGATCTGGGATCCGGCGGTACTGCTGTTTGACGAGGCAACATCAGCCATCGACAGTGCCAGCGAAGCTGCTTTCCGCCAGGCTTTACTGGCTGAGACTTCTCGCCACCAGCGGGCTATCCTGACGGTGGCTCACCGACTCTCGACTGCCCGAGAAGCAGACCGCGTGATCGTGCTCGAAAATGGACTTATTTTGGAAACCGGCACCCCAGCGGAGTTGATCCACAAAGGAGGGCGTTTTGCTGCCCTGTTGGAATTGGAAGCTGCCGGTTGGGATTGGCGTGCAGATGCATCGGATACCGTTAACTCTTAAAATCAAGGAGACATAAAATGGCGAAAGACTATTATTTCCAGCCCGAAGCCCTGGATTCTATATTGAGTGAGGATCAGGTGCTTGCGTTGGTCCGCCAACACCTCCCTGCAGCCCAGCACGTAACGGCGGTGGATGAAACTGGCGGTGAAGCACGTACTTACTGCATCGATGATGCCTACATCCTTAAAACCCAGCGTCCACACCAACTACGCCCTCGCACAAGCCTGAAGAAAGAGGTGGTTTTTCTACAGCAGTTGGAGGGGGTGAAAGGATTGAACGTTCCAAGGGTTGTCGGGTATGGGCATCCCGAGCCTTTGATCGAATATACATTGATGACACGCATGCCTGGAATAGCTTTTCGAAATGCAAAACTTGATGGGGATTCGCGGCAAAAAGCCCTCAAAGCCTTAGGGAGTATGCTTCATAAGGTTCATAACATTCCTCAGGAAGTGCTGCGTGAGAGCAATCTATTCTTCGGGGATCAGTCAGGTGTGGATATCCTTTGGCGGATGGGTAATGTGTTCGATGATCTGACTGAAATGATTCGCCGGGATGGAAAAATCTGGAATTATCCCCTCGCGCCTGAGGTCATCGGACGCCGCGTGATGCGCACGCTGCCAACCAAAAGTCACATTGTTGCGCTGCATTCAAACCCCGGACCGGAGCACACCTTTGTGGATCCGATGACAGGAGAATTAACGGGCGTCATCGATTTTGGCGATGCTTATTTCAGCCATCCAGTTATTGATCTGCGCCGTTACCGCGCCCCAGCTGACCGCGCGGCCGTATTGGCCGGCTACCTGGACGGGGGGGCGGTGGACGATGACTTCATGGCCACTTGGCGAGTAGCTTGCGCTCAAAGCGACATCACGGCGATTGCCTTTTCGCCCGAGCTTCAGGCTGCCGCCGCTGCGGAGTTAGATCAAATTTTATCTGAGATCTAGAAAAGGAGAAATGCAATGAAATGGGTGACTCGTTCACATGTGCATGTCGACCGCGTGGCTTGCCCGTGGTTAATTACCCGCTTTATCGACAATGAAGCGGAATTCCTGTTTGTCCCTAAGGGAGAAATCGACCGGGTTGTAAAGGAAACTGGCGCGATTCCCTTCGATGCACCGGGAGTCGAGTTAGGTCACCACGATGGACGCTGCTCCTTCGAATCGATACTGCTCAAATACGACCTGAAAGAACCTGGGCTGGTGCGCCTGGCTCAGATCGTTCATGCCGCGGATATTGACGAGGATATTGACAAAGAACCCATCGCTCACGGGTTGGAAGCTATCGCGACTGGCTACAGCCTGCGCTACCCGGAAGATATGGAGAACCTGGAGCACCAATTCGAGGTTTATGACGGATTGTACGCCTGGTGCCGGCTACAAGTGGCAAAGAAATAAAGGATGAAGTATTTCCATCATCGAAAGTATTCTCCATAGAAATGCTGAGGATGGATTATGGTAAAGAAGTTTTACTACCCGGATAATTTTTATTAGCGGCGTGGATGATTAGCGAGAATCACTTTTATTTGCATATCCACGAATATATGCGAGGATGGAGAGTCCCAGTATTGAGAAATTGACTGGTGCACATTCCAGGTCGGAAAAACCAATCCTGTTCATTAGGGGGAGCAATTCACCTAATTCGTGTTCCAGACCGCCCGAGAAAATTACTCGTTTTGCGATAGCCTGTTGTAATCGATGTGAAGGCATGGCAAGATCTACAATTAGCATTCTTCCTTTTGGCTTGAGAACCCGGTATATTTCTGCGATCCCTTTCTGACGAGTATCTTCAGACATATGAAAAATCATGAAACTAGCCATTACCACATCGAAAGTGTTGTCAGGAAAGGGAATATCGTTTATTGTTCCCAATTTAAAGCTGATATCCAAATTAGATTGCGCAGCTTTTTGCCGACTGTATTCGATCATTTCAGGAATTACATCAATCCCATACACTTTACTGTTTGGACCTGATATTTTTTTAGCCATCAGAGTTAATGAACCTGTACCACAACCTACTTCAAGTACAGAGTCTCCTGCCTTGATTCCAGCCAGTTCGACAGTCCGTTGACGCAAAACCTGCTCTCTCCCTAAAGTCATCTTACGCATATATGCATCGTAAGTTGAAACCATTGGTACCATCGGCTTGTTTATTTCCAGATCTTCCTTAGTCAATTTCAATTCTTCCATTTCATAGCTCCCTTGTGTTGACAGAATGTAACATATGAGACATACTGTTTCATATCAATTACCAGAGAGTTTAACGCACTTGATTCCAAGAAGCAAGTATCAAATAACGGTAATTGTCACATATGCAACAAGGAGTAGAAAATGTCTCAATCTGTGAATGATTTGCGCGTAACACGTTCACAACGATTTATACGAGAAGCCTTGATCGATTTAATTGAAGAACGAGGTTTTGATGCACTCAGCGTTGGCGAAATAACCGCAAGAGCAATGGTTAGCAGAGCGACATTTTACCGCCACTACCGGGACAAGTATGACCTGGTCGAGCAAATCTACGCGGAAGCCATGCAGGCTTTGTTTGGCGCGATAGCCGTACAAGAGACAGTCCACTCCCCGCAAATCTGGGTGACGTTCTTTGACCATGTTGCCGAATATGACCGGTTGTATGGCGCACTGCTTGGCGAGAAAGGTAGTCCCTGGTTCGTGCGCAAGATGCGAACCTCTTTAATCAACCTGATCAAAGAGTTTGGACGGGCAGCTCCCCAATGGCAAAGCGATTCTGCTCATCCCATATCCCTTTACCCGGCTGAGGATGATCTCATCCCGGATGTTATAGCGACCATGTTTGTGGAAGCTATCACCTGGTGGCTGGAACACGGCAAGCCATTTCCCCCTCAGGAGATGGCCAGGCGAGGAGTTGCCTTGGTCGGAGCCATTTTTAAAGAAACCAGCACCTGGTAAGCAGGTGCTGGAGGTCGATGAGTTAACCGATGAATTTATCCAGTGAATTCTTCAAGTCTTTCAAAGCCCGTTGATAATCTTCTTTTTCGACGGCATCCACCATGCAGGTCTGCAGATGATCTTCCAAGATGACTCGACCAACGCTGTTGAGAGCTGAACGCACTGCTGCAATTTGTGTGAGAACATCCGGGCAGGAAGTATCGTTTTCAACCATACGCTTGATAGCCCGCACGTGCCCTTCAATTTTTGCTAATCGTGCGATCACTTGCTGATGGTGTTCATGCCTTTGCTCGTGATCAATAGATTGAACGACTGGTTGATCATCGATTGGTTTCTCTATATCATCTGTAAATTCTATATCCATTTACATCTCCAAATTCCCATTATCGACGGTCTCTACTAATTTGCATGTTTCTTACGATAATTAATCAGTCGTACAGAGTTGGCTAATACAGGTAAAGCTGATGTTTCGTGCATCAATGCGCCAACAACTGGCCCGATGATACCAAAACCACCTAAAACGACGGAGAGCAGATTCATTCCCATTGAGAATATCACGTTTTGGCGGATAACACGCAATGCGCTGCGGGAAAGATCGATAATCTGGGGAATCCGCTCAATCTCATCTGCCATCAGGCCAATATCTGCGGTCTCCAGAGCCACGTCAGTCCCGGCCAGCCCCATTGCGATAC
>DAONEZ010000178.1:0-4350 GCA_035403345.1 Anaerolineaceae bacterium | reverse complement strand
GGGGGTACGTTCCTTTTCATGGATGAAGAACAGGAACGGAATGGGGATGAGCGTAAGCACAGCCAGGAAGTAGAACACGGTCGGCCACGAGAAGTGCTGGGCAATGTAACCCGCCAGCGAAGCCGCCGCGATGACGCCCACGGAGCGCCCGCCCACCATGAAACCCTGCAGGATGCCGCGCTCATGCTCGGGTGTGATATCCAGTGCCAGCCCATCCGTGCAGGTGTCGTAGAACGCCATGCCCAATTGCAGCAGGAAGGCCAGCCCCACGAAGGTCCAGTAACTCTTGCCCGGGTTGATGTTGGCCACCAGCAGCAGGCAGGCGAATTGCACCAGCAAGCCGATGAAGATGTAGGGCTTGCGGTGACCCAGCTTCAGCAGGTTGAAGCGGTCACTGATGAAACCAAATAGGATTTTAATAACAAATGGAATCAACGCAATAGATGAGAAGATACCCACCTTGCCCATATCCAGCCCGTTGCCGAGCAGGTAAAGGGCATTCAGCGAGGCGAAATAGCCCAGGATAGTGCCCTGTGTGAAGTACAGCAGGGCGAACATGGTGAAACGCAGGGTTTTACTTTGAGCGGTCATCGGGGTTCCTGTATGTCTGGATTTTTGGGATATATAATCCATTATACAGGAAGTAACACCGGAGGCAGCATGGCAGGTACGTTGAGCAACAAGGCAGTGGTCATCACGGGAGCAAGCGCAGGCATCGGGTTGGTCTGCGCCCTGGGCGCAGCGCGCGAGGGGGCCTTCTTGATCATCACAGGCCGGGACCCCGGGCGGTGCGCTTCAGCGCAAGAGAGCATCTTGTCGCAGGTGCCGGGTGCACGTGTGCGCTATGCCGTGGCGGATCTCGCTGTCCAGGGTGAAGTGCACAGCCTTGCGGAAACGATCAACACACTGCTGCATGCTGAGGGCTTCAATCGGCTGGACATACTGGTGAACAACGCCGGCACCTTCTGCGGGAAAAAGACTTACACGGTGGACGGCATCGAGAAGACCTTTGCCGTGAATCACCTGGCGCCTTTCCTGCTGACCCACCTGCTGCTGCCGCTGCTCAGCGCAGCTCCGGCAGGGCGTGTGATCACGGTCAGTTCCCACTCGCATACCTACGCCTTCAATGATCCCTTGCATGGCAGCAACCCGCGCCTTTACTTCAGCCTGCGGGCCTATGGCACGTCCAAACTGGCCAACGTGTTGTTCAGTGCCGAATTTAACCGGCGCAACGCATCAAGCGTGGTACGCGCCTTTGCGGTCGATCCGGGCCTGGTCAACACGGAGATGGGCTTCAAGGAAACCGGCCGTCTGGCCGGCTGGGTTTGGAATCGCCGCCGGAAATTGGGTTCCAGCCCTGACCTGCCCGCGCAGACCGTCCTGCACCTGGCTTCCGAACCGACCCTGCAGCACTCAGCGGACGTTTATTGGAGGAACAGCGCCCCATTGCAGCCCAGCCGCAAAGCCCTCGACCCTGACCTTGCCAGCCGCTTATGGGAGCAGTCCTGCATTTTGTGCGGTATTAGTGATTATTTTCATGAATAAATTCATGCGCCTGAGAACGATTTTCTCCCTGCTGCTGCCCCTCGTACTTCTGAACGCTTGTTCAGTTGCGGTCACGCCTGGGCCAACCACCCCACCGGCCGCCAGCCCAACTGCCACGGCAGCAGCGAACTCTCCGACGGCAGGATCACCCCTGCTCACGGGAACCCTGGTTTACGTCGAGGATTCACAACTTCACCGGTTCGACCTTTCCACCGGCAGCGATTCAATTATTGACGGAGCGCAGAAGTTCCTGGCGGCTGAAGGCACGGGCGCATACGTCTCACTTTCCCCTAACCATCGTTACCTGGCCTTTTCGGGGCTCGACCCACAGTACGGCTGTTCCACCTTCCACCCTGAGCAACCCTGCACCCTAACCGGTCCGAGCGGCTTTTTTCTGGTGGATTCCCAGACCAGCCTGGTCACCCTCATCGCACCTTACGCCCTGGATGAGCTCAGTTGGGCACCGGCAGGCGCACAATTCGTGTTCGCCAGCCCGGATTTTTTGGAGGTGCCCTACCGCACCTCGCTCAAGATCTCCTCGCCGCAGGGCAGTGAGCCCTTTCTTCTGACCAGCGGCGAACATGTGGACACGCACCCAGCCTGGTCGCCGACCGGCAGGTGGATCGCCTTCCTGCGCGAGCCTTCGCCAGCCCCCGACCAGCCGGAATGCATAACAGCTTCACCAGCCTATAACACCTGCGTTGATCCCGCTCTGTATATCATCCAGCCGGATGGCAGTGAATTGAGAGTGATTTTGGACCATGTGCGTGTGCTCAACTCGGCCTACAACGCGCCCGCCTGGTCACCGGATGGCAAGAATCTGGTGGTAGTGAGCGGTGAGAATGCCAGTGCACTCAGCCTGGTGGAAATCGCCTCCGGGAAACTCACGGTCGTCGACACCGGTGCACCGGTGACAGAGATTGCCGGTTGGTCAGCAGACGGCAGCATGCTTTTATTCTCACGCGGCGAGAAGGGCAGCCAGCAGGTTTTATTTCTGGACACAAATACTCTCGCACAGACAGTTATTTCGAGAAATAATTCTGATGACGCCCACCCTGTTTGGTCACCAGATGGGAAAGCAGTAGCCTATCTCACACGGGACGCTTTGGGCAACCGTGCCCTAGTGATCCATTCCCTCCTTGACCCGGGTCAGCCTGACCAGGTCATTAAGCAAATCACTCCCCTCATGCGCTTCCTATGGGTGGAGTGATCCTAATTCAATATTATTTCTAGAATAAATTAGCTTTTCTTACGCTTCACGCCCAACACGGCGATCTTTGTGGGATGATTAAAAGGCGCTGGATCAGCAGGCCAGGCGCGCACGCCAGGCAGCGCAAACCCGGCTGCGTCCGGCGGTACGGAGATGGTGTCCTCCAGCGACAGGTAACCGCTCTCGCAAAGATCCTGCAGTACTGCCAGGTAATCCTCCCCGCTCAGGAATAGCGCGTTGTTGATGGCCACGATCCTCCCACCATCGCGCACCAGCGGTCGCACCTTGTTGACCAGGCGGGCGGTCTCATTCACCTGGTCCACCCGCCCGCGCTCGGTGATGGAGAAGTAGGGCGGGTCGAGCACTACCAGGTCAAACTCCTCGTGGCGGGTGCGCATCTGGCCCACCCCCACAAAGAAATCCACCCCGATGGCATGCTGTTTGCCCAGGTCAAGCCTGTTGAGTGCAGCCGAGCGCCCGGCCAGCTCGAGGAAGTGCTTGTTGCGGTCGATCTGCACCACGCGCCGGGCTCCCCCGGCCAGCGCGGCTACCCCCAGGCTGCCGGTGTAGGCAAACGTGTTGAGCACGTCCAGCCCGGCGGAATGATCCCTGAGCCAGGCGCGCACGTTGCGCGTATCGAGGTAAAAGCTGGAGTCCTGGTTCAGGCGCAGGTCCAGCGCGTAACTGACACCGTTTTCAACGATCTGCTCATCCGGCTGATCCCCGTAAATAATGCTGCCGCGCTTCAAGTCAGCGTCCGTTGAGGAGCGTTGCTTGGCAATGACGCAGCGCAGGAAAGGCAGCCGCTCCCGGTAAAACTCCATGGCCGTGTTTGCCAGGGCCCGGGCATCACCCCCGGTCACCTTGTGCAGAAAGACCACCAGTGTCCGCGCATAGAGCTCAACGGAGAGCCCAGGGAAACCTTCGCTAAAGCCATTGAACAGGCGTACAGCTTCCCGGTGAGGCTCTTCATATAAGTTCGTTGAACGCTGCTCCAAAGCATCAGTCAAGCGCGCAAACAAGTTTTCTTTCCAGGCATCATCCATGCCTGCAATTGTACCCGACGGGTCCTGCGTGTACAATAATCAATAACACTCTACGATACCCGGAGAAGGAATGATGAACGCCACCCTTGAGTTGATCCACAAGCGCCGTTCCACGCGCAATTACTCCAGCCAACCAGTGACGCAGGAGGAAAAAGACGCCATCCTGCAGGCGGCCATGCGCGCGCCAACCGCAGGCAACATGATGCTCTACTCCATCATCGAGATCGAAGACCAGGGGCTCAAGGACCGGCTGGCGGTCACCTGCGATGACCAACCTTTTATCGCCCGCGCGCCTTATGTGCTGCTCTTCGCTGCAGACTATCAACGCTGGATGGACCTGTTCGAACTGAGCAGCGCGGCCCAGGATTGCCAGGAGAAAGGGCTTACTCCGCGACTGCCGCAGGAAGGCGACCTGCTGTTGGCCTGCTGCGACGCGCTCATTGCCGCGCAGTCGGCCGTGATCGCCGCCGAGTCCCTGGGCATCGGTTCCTGCTACATCGGCGATATCCTGGAGAACGCCGAGGTTCACCGCGACCTCCTGCGCCTGCC
>DAONEZ010000177.1:0-4352 GCA_035403345.1 Anaerolineaceae bacterium | reverse complement strand
GCTGTTGTTCCTGGCAATATTGATGATAAGCCTATCGTCTCGCCGTTTTTACCGATCTTCTTTGGTGGGCAGCGTCCTGCTGATTATTGCGCTTACTTTGGCAGGATGGAGCGGTATGCGGTATGGTTCCGGCGTTCAAGCCGCCCAGATCTCGAATACATTCGAGACCCTATCAATTGAGACCAACTCTTTCACTGTCACCGATTACCAACTGATCCTCGATCTGAAAGATGCCCAACCGGCACACTTCACCGCGGAATTAACGGCGGTTAATCAAAGCTCGGATCCACTCGATACATTACCCTTCCGCCTCAATCCTGTTCTGACTGTCACGGATGCCAGTTTACCGGTTGAACGCAGGAACGAATTGGTAATTGTTCACCTGTCCCAGCCGGTTGGTCCTGGCGAAACCCTTTCTTTTTCCATTAATTATCAGGGCATGCTGCGCGTCGAGAGTATTTCTGATGGGGTAGTGGAAGCCAGCGATTTTATCGACCCACGCGGTGTGCGCCTGACCCCCACAGCGAACTGGTATCCGGTTCCGATTCTTTCGGGCCCGAACATGAAATACACCCAACATGATCCGGCGCACATCCGTTTGACGGTAATCAACAGCGGCGGCCTTCCCTTTGCTGCCAACCTGCCTGCTGTGGGAGAGAATACCTTCGAAGCAAATTCTGCCAGCTGGGTCTTCCTGATTGGCTCCCCCCGCCTGGTCGTTGAGCAGGTGGGCGATATCACCTTGATAACATCCCGGGCAGATCTGGAGCAAGCGCGCGGGTTGGCCAGCGTTTTTGAAGATCCCCTGCGGAAAATTACTCCGTTCTTTCCTGACGCAAAGGTTCAAGGACTGATCTTGATGGTGCTGGGTGAAGAAGGCGGTTTGCCCGGAAGGACACCGCCCGCAGCCGGATACCCCTTGGTAGTCACGCCGCGTTACTCGCCGGCAAATATGAGTGCAACCCTCTCTTCGTCTCGGCAGTTTGTCATCAAAACGTTGCTCACCGACCTATGGAGCTTAAGCGACGGCAAATTGGATCCCGAATATGGTGGACCGATTACCAGTCTGGAGCGCGCCTTTCAGGCCGTTGTCGGTTTCCTGGACATCTATGTTCGAGAGGATGGCAATCCAGAACGCATGCAGGCTCTGATCCAATCTGACGCACAAATGCAAGGAGGCGTAGATGAAGATCGGCTGGCGCTTCTGGAAATCTATCGCCAAAGCGGCCAGGAGGCTGTAAAAAATGTACTGAATCAGATGTACCAGAAGCCGGACGAACTCCGGGGTCTGCCGTATGAGGCTCTGCCCCAGTGGATCCGCTCGGCAGGCGGTATGCGATGAGAACGAAGTCGCCTTTGTATTACGAAACGCGTTTGGTGGCAGGTTTGGCCGGGCTGCTGCCGTGTCTTGGGCTGCCGGCTTTTGCTGTTCTTTCCCGGCTGTTGTGGGGCCGCTTCGATACGGAGATGCCGATCCCGATGATTGTCACCGCTTTCGAAATCATCTTGCCGTTGGCAGCCGGGCTATCTGCTGCCCATTTGATGACAATTGAAACCGAAGAAGGCTTCTCTGAGCTGCGGCGATCGTATCCAGAATCCCGGCTGCGTTTACCACTTCTGCGGAGCGGCGCAGCGCTGGCATTTCTTTTCCTGGCGCTGACGCTGGGTGCATTCGCCTTTCTCTTTTTGTGGGGTACCTCTAATGTTTTCGTAGCTGTCTTGCCAGCACTTGCGCCATCCCTGTTTATGACCGGCCTGTCGCTGCTCGTCGGGGGATTGTCACGCTCTTATTGGGCAGCAGCCGGTACGGTGTTGGTCTACTGGTTCCTCGAGCTGCAAACACGGGGAAAAATCAGTGGCGCGCTGTTCCTTTTTGCGACCGTTTGGAACTGGAGGGAGGTAAGTTATCCCCTCAACCGGTCGCTCCTCACCGGGTTGGGGTTTGCGTTCATCGTGATCAATGCTGCATGGTATGCTTATCTGAATGGCGGTTCAATTCGGAGGAGTTTACTTGGAGAGCGATGAGCAATTATATATCCGGGTGCGAGGGGGAGACCGTATAGCGCTGGCCGGATTGGTCGAGCGCTATCATGGACCGCTCTTGAAATTTCTCACCCGAATGATCGGTCAAACACAGTGCGCCGAAGATCTGGTTCAGGACGCGTTCATCCGTCTCCTAACCTACCGTGGTGTTCCACCGGAGCACATCCGGCCATGGATTTACCAGATCGCTCGTAACCTGGCTCGTGATTATTTCCGTTCCGCTGCCTTCCGCCGGGAGACATTTTATCTGCCAGACGAAGATCAAGGGGACGATTGGATGGCAGCACCTGTTGAAACCGAAAGCCTGGCGCTGCAATCCTCTGATTGCGTGCAGGTCAACGCCTTGTTACAGTGTTTACCAGCGCGTCAACGCGAGGTGATCTTACTTCGTTTTTACCAGGAGTTTTCTCTGGAAGAAATTTCCACGATAACCGGCGCGCCCCTCGGCACAGTCAAAAGTAGATTGTTCCACGGGCTGCGGCGCGCCAGGATGATCCTGGAGCAGGAAGAGGTGAATCAAGATGAAAGATGTCATTGATCGGTTGACTGATGGGTTGGACGAAACCCAACGCCAGGCGTTGGGCGACCTGAGCGCCCTGGCGTATCTCTTTGAATCCGACGTTATGCCCGACCCGGGTCAGGAAGACGTTGCGCGCCTGTTGGAGGCGTTAAATCCCTATCTGCCCGTTCCTAATGCTCCTCGACCGCGCCCACCATCCAGCTGGCTGCACCTGATACGCAGCCAGTTCGTCCTCTTCGAAAGCTCCTTCTGGCTGTCCGGCGCGCTGGTTTTGCTGCTCGGGCTGTTCATCACCACCATCGATGGGCAGGAGCTGCTGCCGCTAGCTTTCGTGTTGCTTTCTCCGCTTCTTTCCGCTGCTGGCGTCGCATACGCCTTCCGACCCGAGACGCGCACATTAGGTGAATTGGAGCGCCTGACTGCCACTACTACTGCTGAATTGCTATACGCTCGCCTGGCACTGGTGCTGGCTTTTAACTTACTGATCGCGCTACTGCTGCTCTTCCTGATTTGGTTGGAAGGACCACAGGTGCTTCTTTGGCGGTTGGTGCTTGCCTGGCTGGGACCCATGTTGGCGCTGACAGGTTTGGCACTTTTCACAACAGTCCGATGGGGTTCGCTCGTTAGTTCCCTGCTCCCATTTGGCCTGTGGGGGAGTATGGTGCTGCTGGGCTGGCGGGAGGCGCTTCTTCATCACATTGCCTCTGGGATGACGGCGACATCCTGGCTGCTCATCGAGATCAGCCGGTCTACCCCGGTGCTGATTGGTTCAATGTTGGCCTGCCTCGCCGGTATAGGATTGCTGATCCTCTCCGGGCGGGCTGCATCCTGTGAGAGGCAATCGTGGAACTGAGAATCCAGGGTCTGTCGAAATCTTACGGCTCCCAGGTGGCGTTACGGGACGTGACCCTCGAGCTCATGCCGGGAACGGTCGCTCTACTGGGTCCAAACGGCTCGGGGAAGACTACCCTGCTTCGATGCCTGGCTTCCTTGCTGAAACCGGATAATGGCGGGCTTTGGTTCAATGGGCTGCCCTACACACAAAACTTTCCTTGGCTGAGAGGCCAGCTTGGTTACGTGCCGCAAGAGTTGGATTTTCCCCACAATTTGACGCCCAGGCAGCTCCTGGAATATCTTGGGACGCTGAAGAATATCTCTGAGTCTGGCCAGGTAGACTATTTGCTTTCCGCCTTAGGATTGAAATCCGTGGCCGACCGACCCTTTGGAAGACTATCCGGGGGGCAAATCCGCCTGACCGGGATCGCGCAGGCCTTCCTCGGAAAGCCGTCTCTGTTGTTGCTAGACGAATTGACGCGCGGATTGGACGTAGAAGAACGCGAACGTGTCTTTGCGTTGGCTCGCAAATCGTCATCAGGTCGCCTGATCGTGTTCAGCACCCACGATCCGCCTGATGTTGAACGTTTCACAGAACAAGCTATTGTTTTACAACAAGGCCGGGTAATTTTCTCTGGAAAAACAGAAGATCTTCATCACCACATTCCGGGATACCATTTCTAACAGCCACCACTGTCGCGGGGCATCAGCGATTAGCCAATACAGGAGGTAAAAATGTCCAAACTGTTGTCTAGGGTGTTCATCCCGTTAATCCTATTTACGGTGTTGAACGGTTGTACCGCTGTACCAATGGTTTCACCAGATGTAACGCCTGGTCAGATTACATCCCCAGATGCCGCAACAATTCCTCCCTCTGAGTCCGAAGCAACGATCCCAGCAAAAACACCAGATGCCCAATCGCAACTCCAACGATTGCGGATTACCAACCAAAGCA
>DAONEZ010000176.1:0-4390 GCA_035403345.1 Anaerolineaceae bacterium | reverse complement strand
GCTTCATGGTGGCAGCGGTGGGCATGGGTGCCACGGTGGCGGGTATGTTCCACCTGGTGACGCACGCTTTCTTCAAGGGACTGCTCTTCCTGGCGGCCGGTTCGGTCATCCAGGGTGTGGAGCGCGGGCTGCACCACGACAAACACGCTGCTGAGGTTGACCCGCAGGATATGCGCAACATGGGCGGCCTGCGCAAGAAGATGCCCGTGACCTTCTGGGTGTACCTGGCAGGCGCGCTGGCGCTCTCCGGCATTGCCCCGCTGGCAGGCTTCTTCTCCAAAGACGAGATTCTGGCCGCTGCCTGGCATGGTCAGCCCGCACTGTTCGTGGTGTTGGTGCTGTCTGCCCTGCTCACAGCCTTCTACATGGGGCGGCAGTTGGTGATGGTCTTCTTCGGCAAGCCGCGTTCAAAAGCCGCAGAAGGCGCCAGCGAAAGCCCGTTGGTGGTCACCATCCCGCTCATCATCCTGGCGATCCTGGCTATCTTCGGCGGAGCGCTCAACCTGCCGGGCGTGCACACGCTGGAAACTTGGCTGGCGCACACCCTGGGCGAGGGAGAACCGGCGAAGTTCATCTGGCTTGTGGCGGGTATCTCCCTGCTGCTGGCGCTGGCTGGACTGGCGGCTGCCTGGCTGATCTACTCGCGTAAACCGAAATCAGCCGAGGACCAAGATCCCCTGAAGAAACCGCTGGGATTCCTCTTCAAAGGTATGGAGTCCAAATGGTGGGTGGATGAGTTCTACCAGAAGGTGGTGCTCAACCCGTATAAAGCCCTCTCAGACTTCATGGCCAGCCCGGTTGACCTGGGCGTGATCAATCGCATTGGCGATGGGCTGGGTTCCGGCACACGTGCGGTTGCCAAAGCGCTGGGCAGGCTGCAGAACGGCTACATCCGCAGTTACGGTCTGTGGATGTTCCTGGGCGTGGCAGCCATTTTAGCTTTTCTTATCCTAAGGTAAAGGACGGGCGATGACTTCAGGCATAAATCCCCTTGTGTTGGTCACTTTCTTCCCGCTCGCGGGTGCGGTGCTGATCCTGCTGTACAGGAGATCCTGGAAAAACGCAGCCCGTTGGACAGCCCTGGCCGTCTCCCTGCTTACCTTCGGGTTCTCTTTATGGCTGCTGGCCGGGTTTGACAAAAGCAATGCCACCATCCAGATGGAACTCAACCTGCCCTGGTTCAATCTGGGCGGCAACCCCATCGGTTTTCACCTGGGCGTGGACGGTATCAGCGTTCTGATGGTGCTGCTGACCGCATTCCTCACTCCCATCGCCATTCTCTCCACCTGGAAAGCGGTGCAGGAACGCGTTAGCGGGTTCATGGCCTTCTTCCTGATGCTCGAAGCTGGCATGATGGGCGTGTTCCTCTCCCTGGATATGGTGCTGTTCTACATCTTTTGGGAGTTCACCCTCATCCCCATGTACTTCCTGATCGGCATCTGGGGCGGGCAGAATCGCATCTACGCCGCGGTCAAGTTCTTCCTGTACACCATGTTCGGCTCGCTGCTCATGCTGGCCGGCATCCTGTGGATTGGGCTGCAATACGGCGGCTTCGACCTTTCAAAATTCAACTCCACTACCATACCTGTACCGGCACAACTGTGGCTGTTCGCGGCGTTTGCCCTGGCCTTTGCTATCAAGGTGCCCATGTTCCCGCTGCACTCCTGGCTGCCGGACGCGCACACCGAAGCCCCCACAGCCGGTTCGGTCATCCTGGCCGGCGTCCTGCTGAAGATGGGTGCTTACGGTTTCCTGCGCTTTAACTTGCCGCTCTTCCCGGATGCAACCGTCAAACTAGCGCCCTGGATGGCTGCACTGGCGGTGATCGGTATTATCTACGGCGCGATGGTAGCCTTCCGGCAGAAGGACGTGAAACGCCTGGTGGCTTATTCCTCCATCAGCCACCTCGGTTTTGTGATGTTGGGCATCTTTGCCCTCAACCTGCAGGGCATCGAGGGCGCCATCCTGCAAATGGTCAACCACGGACTTTCCACCGGCGCTTTGTTCCTCATCGTCGGTCTGTTGTATGAGCGCCGCCACACCCGCTTGCTGGAAGATTTCGGCGGGTTGTGGAAGGTGCTGCCGGTGCTGGGTACGCTTTCACTGGTGACCATGCTCTCCTCGGTGGGGCTGCCGGGCTTGAACGGCTTTGTGGGCGAGTTCACCATCCTGCTTGGCGCGTTCAACTCCAGCGTGCTGGGCTCCCCCTGGTTCGCGGGGGTGGCCACGGTGGGAGTCATCCTGGCGGCGGTGTACCTGCTGCACATGTTCCAAAAGCTCTTCCTCGGTCCGGTGACCAAAGAGGAGAATCTAAAGCTGAAGGACCTGAGCGCGCGTGAGATCCTCACCCTGGCTCCCATCCTGGTGCTGGTTTTCTGGATCGGGTTGTACCCCAAGCCCTTCTTTCTGCTCATCGCGCCGGCTGTTGAAAAACTTACCGCGCTATTCCAGGTTGCTGCCATGGCTGCCCATTAACGGAAGGTGACCCTATGACTTTGACTGATATTCATTCCATTCTTCCGGTAGTTGTGCTCATTGCATGGGCGCTGGTCCTGCTGCTGATCGATGTGTGGACATCCAAAAAAATGCCTGTTCTAACCCCCATCCTTGCTGCCGTTGGATTGGCGATTTCCGGCTTGCTGGCAGCTTTACAATTCGGCAAGTCCGGCAGCGCCTTTGCGGAGATGATCCGCGTGGACGGTTTTAGCGCTTTCCTGGGCGTGCTGTTCGCCATCACCGGCATCGCCGGGATTGGCATGGCCTATGATTACCTCATGCGTATTCATATACACCGCGGTGAGTATTATGTACTGCTGCTGTTGAGCGTGAGCGGCATGATGTTGATGGCTTCAGCGGCAGACCTGATCGTCGTCTTCCTGGCGCTTGAATTGCTCTCCATCCCGCTATACATCATGGCTGGCATGGATTATCCGCATGATGCCTCCAAGGAGGCCGCGCTCAAATACTTCCTGTTGGGCACCTTCGCGTCCGGGTTCGTGCTGTTCGGCATCGCATTTCTCTACGGCGCAGCCCAAACCACCAACGTGTACGGCATCAAGGCGGCGGTGGAGGCAGGCAGCGTTAACCTCACCTTCCTGGCAATCGGCAGCGCGCTGCTGCTGGGAGGGTTCGGTTTCAAGGTCGCGGCAGTGCCCTTCCACGGCTGGATGCCTGATGTGTACCAGGGCGCGCCTTCCTCGGTGACTGCCTTTATGGCAGTGGGTGCCAAGGCGGCCGGGTTCGCTGCGCTCATCCGCGTGTTCTCGCTGGATTTCTCCAGCCTGTCCACTGCGCTCACCCCGGTGTTCTGGGTGCTGGCAGTGCTGACCATGCTCGTGGGAAACGTGGTAGCGGTGGCGCAGGGCAACCTCAAGCGCATGCTGGCCTATTCCAGTATCGCGCATGCCGGCTACATCCTCATGGCATTCGTGGGCTTTGGCAGTGAGGCGGTACGGGTCAACTCAACCGCTTCCGCCCTGTTCTACCTGGCAGCTTACGCCCTGGCTTCGCTGGGAGCCTGGGCGGTGCTGATCGCGGTGGAAAAGGATGACAGCACCGGCAACGAGATCAACGACCTGGCTGGCCTGGGCAAGAAGTTCCCGCTGCTGGCGGCGGCTATGTCGGTGTTCATGCTTTCTTTCGCTGGTATCCCCCTGACACTTGGCTTTTGGGGTAAGTTCTACCTGTTCCGCACGGCCATCCAGGGCGGGTTCATCTGGCTGGCGGTCATCGGGCTGCTCACCTCGTTGGTCTCGGCATTTTACTATTTACGCGTGATCGTAAAGATGTACTTCCAGGATGGCGATCCGCATGTGCGCCGCAACCTGTGGACCACGCTAGTGGCAGTGCTGGCAGCCCTGCTGGTCATCGGGCTGGCATTCATACCCGGGGTGCTGTTCACCCTGGCCGGTGCCGGGATCATTGGCGGATAGCTAACAATCTGGCATAAAACAACAACGACCCGCTGATGAGGCGGGTCGCTTGTTGATGCAAAGATTGACTTTATTGGCGGGCGTTGATGACCGCGATGGAAGCTTCCTTCACCTTGTTGGTGTAGATGATCCACAGGACGATGAAAGCGATCAATGACACTCCGAAAGTGATCGCGCTGGCAAACAGGCAGATCAGCATCCAGGTGACCATGTCCAGGTTGAACTTTTCATGGGGGATGCCGTCGCGGTCGAATTTGTCATTAAATTCCTTCGCCAAACCGCGGAAGGCCGGGAAGTACCAGTAGTAATTCCAGCCTGGGATGAAGCAGTTGGAGACCATCTTGTCCGCGTCGCCGCGCACGCCTTCATGCTGGACGAGCTTCCAAGCTTTGTACACGATGATAAAGAAGAGCACGAAGGCCGGGACCATGAAGCCGAGGCTGCCCCACAGGCGCAGG
>DAONEZ010000175.1:0-4396 GCA_035403345.1 Anaerolineaceae bacterium | reverse complement strand
CGATTTTGCCGAGGTACACGATTGCTTCACCATCGCTGAGATCATTGCCACCGAAGACCTGGGCTTCTTTAAGCCCGGTGAAGGCGGGCGCATGGCGGAAGACGGCGAAACCAGCCGCGATGGAGAAAAACCCGTCAATCTCTCCGGCGGGCTCAAGTCCAAGGGTCATCCCGTGGGAGCTTCAGGCATCGGGCAGGTGGTAGAGGTGTGGAAACAATTGCGCGGAGAAGCCGGTGAACGCCAGCTCCCCGGGCAGCTCAGGTTTGGACTGACCCACAACGTTGGCGGAACCGGACAAACCTGCGTGGTACATATTTTTGAGAAGAGAGATTAAGCATGGATAACCAGTTCACAGTTGCTGCCTACTCCAGTCATCTTAACGAGCACCGCTTGATGGGATCACGCGACATCAAGACCGGCGAAGTCTTTCTTCCGCCGCGCCCGATGAACCCCGCTACCTATTCCACCGAGATGGAATGGGTCGAATTTAGTGGAAAGGGCACCCTGGTGGCATTCACCAACGTGCTCAGCGGACCCACCGCCATGATCGCCGCCGGGTATGACCGCAAAAACCCGTACACGGTCGGGATCGTCAAAACCGCCGAAGGTCCGATGATCAGTGCCCAGATCCTCGGGGTGGATTCCACGGACCCTGCTTCGATCAAGATCGGCACCCCACTCCAGGTCAGGTTCGTTGACCGGGGTGAGGGCGACTCCAGGAAGACATTCCTGGCATTTGAACCGGTATAACAGAGATTATTCATGCCCCATCAGCAGGTAAACGGGATCGATCTGTACTACGAGCTGCATGGTCCGGAAACCGCGGACGTGATCGTGCTGTCCAACGGCATCTTCATGTCCACCGCGAGCTGGGGATTCCAGGTGGCGGAACTGAAGAAACATTTCCGGGTCCTGGTTTACGACTGCCGGGGCATGTGGCAGTCAGATCACCCTGCCGGTCCTTACTCAATGGAGATGCACGCCGATGACCTGGCCGGGCTGCTTACCGCGCTTCACATAGAAAAAGCTCATATCGCCGGCATTTCTTATGGCGGCGAGATCAGCATGGTCTTCGCACTCAAGTATCCGGGTATGGTGCGCAGCCTGATCCTGTCCTCCACCGTGAGCCAGATCGACCCGATGCTGCGCAAGATGGGTGACTTATGGGTCAGTGCCATTGAAAAGAACGACCCGGATGCACTGTTTGAGGCTTCGCTGCCGTTGAATTTTTCTGAAGCCTGGTTGTCCGCTAACGAAGGCATCCTGGAAGCCAGCTGCAGGAAGTATCACCAGATGGATTTGCAGGCCGCCGGGGAACTTATGCGGGCGTTTTCAAAGGTTAACTTCACCGCTGACCTTGGTCAAATCAAGGCACCAACCCTGGTGTTGGTAGGTGAATTGGATATCCTCAAACCGCGCAAGTACGCGGAGATCATCGCCGCGGCCATCCCCGGTGCAGAGTTGGCGATCATCCCTCACGCAGGCCATGCTGCCTGTCTGGAACAGCCGGCGATGTTCAACACGCTGGTGTTGGGGTTTGTCGCGAAACATTGTGAGGTTCCAGCGTGAGTCTATCGATCCTGCCGGAGTTGGCAATCGGGCAGCCGCAGTGGTTCCACAAGGTGATCACTGAAGGTGAATCCGCTTTGTTCGCCGGCCTGGCCGGGGATAACCACCCGCAGGTTTCCAACTCCAGGGCTAACGGAACCCCGCTGCGCATCCCGGTGCATGAACTTCTCATTATCGGGATCATGGGCGGGCTGCTCAAATCCAGCGCTGGAACGAAGTCGCAGTTTGTGAACGTTATGTACGAATTCCTGGATCCGATCTATTGTGGGGACCGGATCGAGATGGGAATCGAACTCATCGAGTTCGATCCGGTTAAGCGCCTGGCGACTTATAAAACAGATTGTTATGACCAGGAAAAGAACCAGGTGATCACCGGGCAGGTTGTCATGCTACTTCAGGCCGGGGATGCTTAGTATCCTGGCAAGCAGAAGGATCAGAGGAGGTGTAACGGAGACGAATTAAGCGATAATGGGAGTAATACCATTTTCAGAATGTCAAAAATTTAAATGGAGGAGTTCGAAATGAAAAAAGTTGCATCAATCATCAGTATTTTGGTCGTGCTCACGCTGTTGCTCACCGCCTGCGCGAAACCGGCCCCCACCGCCGCCCCCACTGTTGCTCCCACCGAAGCCCCTGTGGTAGTTGAAACAGTAGCCCCAACGGCTGCTCCTACCGAAGCGCCTCTCGGCGAAGTATTGAAGATCGGCATGATTAGCTCCGTTTCCGGTGCCATGGCCCTCTACAGCCAGCAGCAGCAGCGCGGCTTTGACCTGGGTCTGGAATATGCCTCTGGCGGCAAGAAAGACGCTGAAGGCCGCTGGATCATCGCCAATCGCCCAGTGGAAGTCATCCTCAAAGATGATGAACTCTCCGCTGAAAAAGGCGTTGCGCTGGCCCGCGAATTGATCGAGAAGGATGGCGTTGAGATCCTGCAGGGACCTGTGAGCTCGGCTGTCGCAGTAGCGCTCACCACGGTTGCCCTTGAGAACAAGATGATCCTCATGATCGACCCCGCTGCCTCCGCTTTCACCACCGGCGCCAACTTCAATCCCTACGTCTTCCGCACCTCCCGCACCAGCTACGATGACACCATGGTCATCGCCAAGTACCTGGTGGAAAATGTTGGCAAGAATTTCGCGCACATCTACATCGACAATGCTTTTGGCCAGGGCTCCGAAGTTGCGCTTGAGTTCGCCGTTGGTCAATATGGCGGAACCGTCATCGCCCCCGTGTCCGCACCCGCAGACACCACCGATTACACTGCCTACATCCAGAAAGCCATGGATTCCGGCGCTGATTGTCTCTTCCTCACCTGGTCTGGCATCGGATACGTCCAACTGTTCAAACAGCTTTCCGAGTTGGGCGCCCTCGATAAAATGACCGTTTCCACCGGTTTTGGCGACAATGCCTCCTTTGCGGCTGTGTACATGGATGCCGTCGGCACAGTAGGTCTGAATGTCTACCACTACACTGTGCCTCAGAACGCGGTCAATGATTACCTGGTTGCCCGCCACCTGGAACTCTACGGTGAACCCCCCGATCTGTTCACCGCTGGCGGTATGGCTTCCGCGATCGCCCTGGCTGCTGCCCTCGAAAAGACTGCTGGCGACGCTTCCGGTGACGCCATGATCCCTGCGCTCGAAGGCCTGCAATTCGAAGGCCCCAAGGGCACCTACTACATCCGCCCGGGTGACCATGTGTGCGAACAGCCCATGAACATCCTCAAGCTCATCAATGTGAACCCCGATACCGATGGTGACGGCAAGAATGATTACAAATTCTTCGAAACACTCTACGTGAGCGCGTTCGATGAATTGGGTATCCCCTGCACCCTCGTAGATGACTACGCAGCCCGCTGCGAAATGAACAAGTAACTCTCAATTCTTTACCAAAAGGTAGGTAAAGGCTCACCAGCCTTTACCTACCCGACTATTGATGAAGGAAAACGAGATGGTGACTGAGAAAAAACCGATTCTGGAAGCAAGGAATCTGCGTAAGGAATTTGGCGGGTTGGTTGCTGTGGATGATGTAAGTGTCTCAATTCAAGAGCACAGCCTGCACTCAATTATCGGGCCAAATGGGGCAGGGAAGACCACGTTGTTCAACATGATCTCGGGTGTCCTGCGGCCGACGCGCGGCTCAGTGATCTTTAAGGGCAAGGACATTACGCACATTCCCATGTACCGGATCGCGCACGAAGGCATCGGCCGGTCCTTCCAAATCACCAACATCTTTCCATCCCTTACGGTGCTTGAAAACATCCGCCTGTCTGCCCAGGTTAAGGGCAAGGACAACCTGCGTTTCTTTGTGTCTGCTGACGACTTGAAGGACTATCTCACCAGGGCAGAGGAAGTGATCGACCTGGTCGGATTGAACGGCAGAGAAGGTACTGTGGCCTTAAACCTTTCCCATGGGGAAAAACGAAAGCTCGAACTCGCCATCATGCTGGCCTCGAACCCTGAACTGCTTTTGCTGGATGAACCTACCGCCGGCATGTCCAGTGAACAAGTCCCGGCCTTGCTGGCAATTATTCAGAAAATTCGCGCCCTGGGTACCAAGACCATCGTGCTCGTGGAACACCGCATGGACATGGTCATGAGTATCTCAGACCGCATAACTGTCATGCACCTGGGGAATGTGCTCGCTGAGGGTACTCCCCGGGAGATCTCCAACACGCAATCCGTGCAGGATGCCTATCTTGGCGCGCTGTACGGCGACATCACCAGCAGGAAGGAGGATTAGGTGGATAACATTCTCACCCTTGAATCCATCCAGACCTATATCGGGCAATTCCACATCCTCGAGGGCGTCTCCATCAACGTCCCGC
>DAONEZ010000174.1:0-4410 GCA_035403345.1 Anaerolineaceae bacterium | reverse complement strand
CCGGTCAGGCGGAACCGTTTGGATGTTGCTTTGTGGGTCTTTAGTTTGAACTTACTGGTTTTAACCTTACGTGGCACAGCAAACTCCTCTCAACAAATTACGCGGTTGATTGCGCAACCGCGAATTATACCAGAATAATACGATTTCAGTGAAAAAAGCTCAGGCTTGCGGAACTTTTTCTGCTTTCGGGGCTTTTTCGACTTTTTCCTCTTCAGCAGACTGGTCGGATTCGACCGCTTTTTTCTTGCCGGGTTTTGATGGTGCCAGGACCATGCTCATCGTGCGGCCTTCAATGTTGGGGGCTTGTTCGATCGTCGCGACATCCTTCAATTCCTCGGCGATTTCTTTCAAATCTTCCAAGGCAATCTCAGGATAGGTGATCTCGCGGCCCCTGAAGCGTACGGTGACTTTAACCTTGTTGCCTTCCAGCAGCCAGCGGTGGGCATCGCGGGTTTTAAAACCACGATGATGCTCGTTGGTCTTGGGGCGCAGGCGGATTTCCTTGACTTCAATCTTGGTCTGGGCTTTGCGCGCTTCTTTTTCTTTCTTAGTCCGTTCATAGAGGAACTTGCCAAAATCCATGACCCTGCAAACCGGTGGTTCCGAGTTGGGTGCAACTTCCACCAGGTCGAGTTCGGCGTCTCGTGCGATTTGTAGGGCTTTTTGGATGGCGACCACCCCGAGGTTTTCATTCTGGGGGCCGATCAGGCGAACTTCTGCGACACGGATCAGTTCATTGACACGAAAATTTTGAGTACTGATAGTCTTCTCCTTAGGAATAACTTAAGACAAGCCCGTTGATCAAACGGGCAAAAGATGTTTAGATAATACCATATTCACTTGCTGCAAGTCAACGATAATTCACAACTATTTTGGATTATTCAAAATGGAAGAATTCCAGGTACCTTTTTGGGGAGGATTCTACGTTGCTGTAATACCCGCGGTTGGCTTCAGGCAGTTGGCGGGCCACTTCATACATGATCTCATCCGTCACCTCCTGTTTCACATCACGGAAGCGCTCACCAATCGGGATCCTGATCCTGAATGGTTCCCCCACTTTGATGGTCATTTTCGTACGCTTGAAGAGAGTGAATTTTTCGCGGATGTTCTCATTCCCATAGAATACCACCGGCAGGATGGGCGCACCGCTGCGGTAAGCCAGGAAACTGATCCCCGGATATCCAATGTTCAAGCGTCCGTGTTTTGAGCGTGTACCCTCTGGCGCTACGATCACGATCTTCCCGCGTTTGAGCGCATCTTCCCCTTTGCGGAAGGCGTCGAAATCGACTTCTCCGCGGTGAATGGGAATGGTATTCCAGGCATCGAACAACCTGGCCATCAGGAATTTGTCCCAGGTTTCGATCTTCACAAATGCAGTCAAAGGCCTGGGGTGAAGATGGCTGAAACCCACTGGGGCATCCAGTGAGTTGATGTGGTTGGTAGCCAGGATCAACGGCCCGGTCATGGGGATGCGCGCAACTTCGCGGTCATCCACTTCAAGAAAGGTGGACAGGATGGCTTTTATGGGTGGGTTGATGTGGTTGGCATTCAGCATAGGAATCCTATTTGGTGATCACTTCCAGACCGCCAGGGATGATCTCCACCACGATCTCCTGTCCGGATTCGCACACAGTCACGCCGTCGGCATGCACCGGCAGGCTGCCTTTTTCGGCCGTGACGATGATCTTTTTTGATTGAACGGTCTGAACCGCTGGATCAGTAGATTGAGTGCCTTTCATGATCTTGGCGATCAAGCCGAACATCTTCATGCGCGGGACTTCGCGTACGATGCACAGGTTGAAGATGCCGTCATCCACGTGGGAATCGGGCGCCATCAGGAATCCACCACCCATGCGCCTGCCATTCATAATAGAAACAAGCAGCGCAGGTATGGTAATGGTCTGGGTATCCAGGGTTAACTTGACCAGTGGGGATTTGTAATAAATGAAGATGGTCTTCAGAGCTGCTACCAGGTACGCGAGCATACCGGTCAGTTTCATTTTTGCCGCTACGAAACCCACCACGGCATCGAAGCCGACCCCCACGCCGTTGCCGAAATACAATCCTCCCTTAAGGTCTCCGCCAGTGACTTTGCCCATGTCCACCCAGCGCCGTGGGGCGGCTGCTACCAGCGCGCAGGCTTCTTCGATCGAGTAAGGGATATCCAGGCCGAATGAAAAATCGTTGCCGCGTCCTACAGGGATCACGCCCAAAACTGGCACGTGCGCCAGGTGCTCCCTGGCTTCCATCAGGCCGTTGACAGCCTCGTTTACCGTCCCATCTCCACCTGCCACGATCACGTACGCGAAGCCGGCTTCAGCTGCTGAACGGGCTAAATCTGTGGCATGTCCCGGATACTCGGTGAGCGCCAGGTCGTACTCCAGACCATACTCGTGCAGCAGTGCTTCCACCTTGGGCTGAGCCTTCTGTGCCACACCTTTACCGGCCACTGGGTTGTAGATCAATTTATATAGGGGCATTGATTCTCCACTTTAATCGAATCGAATGAATTGTTTATCTTATCATCTTATGTACGGATATAGAACACCTATTTTTGATAATTGATACGAAAATCGGGCAGCGTGTCGCTGCCCGATCGTTGCTCAGTCAGGTATCCAGATCTGATCAGTTGCGGGAACTAATTTGATCTGAAGCCAGTTTGATGAAATCCTCCACAGGCATAGGGCCTGGATTTTCACCATTGCGTAAGCGTAACGCAACCTGGTTGCTTTCCATTTCTTTGTCACCCACCACCAGCATGTAGGGGATCTTCTGGTTCTGGGCATCACGGATCTTGGCGTTCATGCGTTCGCTACGGTCATCCACCGACGTACGGATGCCCAGGGCTTTGAACTGGGCAGCCAGTTTACTGGCGTACTCGAGGTGACGATCAGCAATGGGGATGATGACCGCTTGCACGGGTGCCAGCCAGACCGGGAAAGCGCCGGCGAAATGTTCAATGACCACACCCAGGAAGCGCTCGGTGGAACCAGTGACTGCCCGGTGCAGAACCACTGGGGTGTGCTCAGCGCCATCCTCCCCGATGTAGGTCAGACCCAGGCGTGCAGGCTGGATGAAATCCACCTGGATGGTGGATAACTGCCATTCACGCCCAAGTACATCCCGGGCGATGAAATCCGCCTTGGGGCCATAGAACGCTGCTTCACCCTGGGCTTCGAAATAATCCAAACCAGCTTCATCCATGGCAGCCCGCAGAGCATGCTCTGCCTTGTCCCATTTTTCATCATCCTGGACATACTTGCCGCCCTTGCCACGCAGCGACAGGCGCACCACATAATCGTTGAAGTGGTACGTATCCAGCACTTCGCGGATCAGTTTGAGCGCCAGCAGGAACTCGCTGCCAACCTGGTCAGGGGTGCAGAAGATGTGGCAGTCATCCTGGGTAAGCGAGCGCACGCGCGTCAGACCGGTTAATTCACCGGTTTTCTCATAGCGGTAGAGCGTGGCGAATTCTGCAAAACGCAGCGGCATCTCGCGATAGGAGTGCAGCCCCATCTCCTTGAATAGGGTCATGTGGCTGGGGCAGTTCATCGGTTTCAACCGGAAGGCAATATTCTCATCCACCATGGGCGGGAACATGGAATCTTTGTAATTTTCGTAGTGGCCAGATTTCTTGTACAGGTCTTCCTTAACCAGGTGGCCGGTCCACACATGATCGTACCCGTAACGGGTCTGCACTTCGCGGACATACTTTTCCATCAGGAAGCGCAACATTTCTCCCTTGGGGGTGAATAGGGGCAGACCGGGACCGACGTCATCAGAAAAGTAGAACAAGCCAAGTTCCTTGCCTAACTTACGATGGTCGCGTTTTTTGGCTTCTTCCAGGCGCCACAGGTAGCTTTCGAGTTCTTCTGATGTCATCCAGGCAGTGCCATAAATGCGCTGCAGCATGGGGCGTTTTTCATCCCCGCGCCAATACGCCCCGGCAACGGACATCAATTTGACGGCTTCCGGGTTGATCTGCTTGCTGGATTCCACGTGCGGACCGCGGCACAGATCGGTGAACGTGTCCTGGGTGTAAGTGGAGATTTCCGGCTTTTCCGTGAGTGGGTTGCCGTCCTCATCAAAGGTGCCTTTTTCCAGACCTTCGATCAATTCGATCTTGAAGGGCTGGTCCTTGAACAGCACTTTGGCTTCATCTGCTGAGATGACCTTTTTCTCAAAACGTGCGCCGGATTTGATGATCTCGCGCATGCGTTTTTCGATGCTTTCTAGGTCCTCAGGGGTGAGGGGACGCGGAAGCTCAAAGTCATAATAGAACCCGTCCTCAATGGCAGGGCCGATCGCAACCTTGCCGGATGGGAACTTCTCCAGCACGGCTTCTGCCATGATATGGGCGGTCGAATGCCGGACCCGATAAAGCTCTGAGCTCTCGTAGACTTCCTCTTT
>DAONEZ010000173.1:0-4541 GCA_035403345.1 Anaerolineaceae bacterium | reverse complement strand
CTTTATGTGGATACGATCAACATCGCCTGGTGCGCCATCCCGCTCTTTTGGTTCAACCTGATGGACGGACGCGGCCCGTGGGACCTGGCAGGCTCGATCCGCGAGCACCAGCATGTGATGACGTGGTACGGGGTGCGCGGCATCCCGGTGGAATTGAACGAACCACACCACTGGGGCATGCGCGACGCCCCGGATGTGGTGTGTGTGGTGTCGGCTTATCTTTCCGCGTATAATGCCCGGGCATTCGGGGTAGAAGACTACATAGCGCAACTGATGTTCAACAGCCCGCCGGGGCTCTCCGATGCCATGGATCTGGCCAAGATGAACGCCATGCTGCTCATCATCGCACCGCTTGAAAGCGAGCAATTCCGCATCTGGCGGCAGACGCGCACAGGCTTATTGAGCTACCCGCTGGAACCGGCGGCTGCGCGCGCCCACCTGTCTGCCAGCATCTACCTGCAGATGGCTGTGCGCCCGCACATCATCCATATCGTGGGTCACACCGAGGCTGATCATGCGGCTACGGCCGCGGACGTGATCGAGGCGGCCCGCATGGCGCGCCGAGCGGTGGAAAATGCCCTGCGCGGCATGCCGGATATGCTGGCTGACCCGCAGGTGGAGGCGCGCACCCGCGACCTGGTGCAGCAGGCACAGGTTACCCTGGAAGCCATCCGAAATCTTGCGAAAGACGGGGTGAAAGATGCCCTCACGGATGCGGACACTCTGGAACGGGCAGTGCGGGAGGGCATCCTGGACGCGCCTCAATTGCTGAACAATCCATTTGCTGCCGGAGCAGTGCGCACCCGCGTGATCGGCGGCGCCTGCCTGGCGGTGGATGAAAAAGGGGAAGCTCTCAAGGAAGAAGTCCGACTGGAAAGATTTCTTCAGAAAGGAAGGAAGTGATATGGAAAAGAAAACCAAATTTGCGGTGGTAGGAGCCGGTCATGGCGGTAAAGCCATGGCAGCTCACCTGGGGCTGATGGGCTTCCCGACGAATCTATTTAATCGATCTTTTGACCACGTGGCAGCCATTCACGAGTTAGGCGGCATCGACCTGGCCGGGTTTGACGGTGAAAAGCGCGAATTTGGTAAACTGGAAAAAGTGACTGCCAATATCGAGGAGGCGATCGAAGGGGTGGATATGATCATGGTGGTGGTGCCTTCCTCAGCCCATGCCGAGATCGCAAAACATCTTGCGCCAGTTTTGAAGGATGGCCAGATCATCGTACTGCACCCGGGGCGCACTTGCGGCGCCATCGAGGTATCCAAGGTGCTGCGAGACAATCACTGCGCGGCAGATGTGACCGTGGCGGAAACCGAAACCTTCATCTACGCCTCGCGATCGGATGGCCCGGCCCAGGCACGCATCTTCCGCATCAAGGAGGCAGTCCCCCTGGCGGCGCTGCCAGCCACGCGCAACCGCCTGGTGCTGGACGTGATCCGCGAGGCTTACCCGCAATTTATAGATGGCGGCAACGTACTGCAGACCGGCTTGAACAACATGGGCTCAATCTTTCATCCCGCGCTCACCCTACTTAACGCCGGATGGATCGAAACCACGCATGGAGACTACCAGTTTTATATTGAAGGTGTTTCGCCATCTGTGGCGCGTGTCCTGGAGGTGCTTGATCGGGAGCGGGTGACCGTTGGGGCTGCACTGGGCTTGCGCACGCGCGATGCCATGGAGTGGCTCAAACTGGCGTATGACACCACCGGTGAGAACCTGTATGAAGCCATTCACAACCAGGAGGGGTACTACGGCATCAAAGCGCCCCCCACGTTGAATCACCGCTATATATTTGAAGATGTCCCTATGAGCCTGGTTCCAATGGCTTCGCTGGGCAATCGTTACGGGGTGAACGTGCGCGCCATGGATGCCATCATCTCCCTGGGCAACATCGTGCACCGCACGGATTACTGGCGGCGGGGGCGCACGGTAGACAAACTGGGCATCAACAACCTGAGCGTGAGCGAGCTGACCGCTTATGTGTGTGAGGGGATTCGGGAGGATTGATTGCAGGAGAACAGAGATCTGAGAACAGAGAACGGTTCAGGATCGTAGATTCTTTCTAGCAAAACCTGGTTTCTGTAGTGGTGTGGCAAGCCCAATAACAGGTTGATTAATTAATTCTCATTTTGAATAATGGTTTTTAATTGTTTTGCGAGGAGGGTCAAGTGTCAATAAAAAAGAAATGTCGAATTTGTGGAAAGATATTTTCCGGAGAAGGTGATATCGGTCCAACCTGCGAAGAGCATGCTGGTGAAATTGGAAAGTACTACATAAAGATGGCGGGCGTTCCCAATGATGATGACTATATTTCCCTGGTGGAACTGTACAATGAGGCTCAACGACTAGGAAAGTCAAGGGGGTGGGCTGTGAGGTTAACAGGAGGTGATGCTGGTGTGAAACCACCGATGTTTCCTGAATTCACCATTTACAAGTTCGGTAAACGTAAGTATTGCCGCAGTATTGCTCTACAGACTTTGAGAGAAATCGCCGGGAAATAAGAGTAGGAATAATTAACATGACCCAATATAAACTCAGTCCTTCCATGCTCACTTTCTTCTGGGATGAATGCCCGCGCTGCTTCTATTTGGATGTTGTGCTGGGTTACAAACGTCCTTCCACCGCTTTCCCCAAGGTGTTCAGCCGCATCGACAGCCTGATGAAAAAACTCTTCGCCGGCAAACCTTCCAATGTCATCTCTCCCGACCTGCCGCCCGGCAGGGTGAGCCTGCAGGGCAAGTGGGTCAACTCGCAGGTCATCCAAATTCCCGGTGTAGATGCCACCTGCTATATCAAGGGTGCTTTCGATTCGGTGCTCTCCTTTGACGACGGATCTTACGGGGTGATCGACTTCAAGACCTCGCAGCCGAACAAGGCGCATGTTGAGTTTTACGGTCGGCAGTTGAACGCCTATGCCTACGCCTTGGAGCATGCTGCTCCCGGAACCCTCAGCCTGCAGCCGGTGGAGCGCCTGGGGCTGCTCTACCTCGACCCGGTGGATATTGACCACAGCCCGGAGCATCACCGCATCGTATACGGCGGCGAGGTCACCTGGACGGAGATTCCCCGGGACGAGGGCGGATTCCTGGACTTCATGACAGGGGTGCTGCGGGTGCTCTCGCTCAAAGAGCCGCCGGCGCCCAACCCCGAGTGCGGCTTCTGCGCATACCGTGAGGAAGCGCGAAGGCATGGATATTAGAAACGGAGAACAGAAAATAGAGAACAGAAAATAGAGAACAGAGAATGGTTTGGTGTTTCCAAAAACCGGGTTTGTGGTTGTCAAACCCGGTTTTTGCTTTAATTCGGGGTCCACTTCAAAAGTTTATGTTTAACTGCGGACAAAAGCATAGACCCGGTATGTGCCTGTCATACCGGGTCTAAAGAAACCGTTTCGGGTAGATCATAAGTTGGGTGCTGGGCGACAGGCCTTAGACCGGATACGTTAGAGGCATGAGGAACAGTGCAGGCTCCGGGAGTCGAAAACCAGACTCCCGGAGGAAAAACCATTCTCTATTCTCAATTCTCCGTTCTACTCGTATCTCAGCGCCTCCACGATGACCGTGTTGGCGGCCTGGCGCGCGGGGATCATGGCAGCCAGGATGCCGAATGCCAGTCCGACGACGATGGCCACCAGGATGCCCAGCCCCGGGAAGAAGAAGTTCAGTTTGAATCCGCTGAGGATGAGCGCTTTGAGCATGTAATAGCTCAGGAACAATCCCACCAGGATGCCCACCAGTGTCCCTAATGCAGACAGCAGCAGGCTTTCGGCAAAGAACATGCGCTTCACCTGCCTGCGCGTGGAGCCCACAGCCCGAAGGGTGCCGATCTCGCGCTTGCGTTCGATCACATTGATCCCCAGCGTGTTGGCCATGGCAATCAATCCCGGGATGGCCAGCATCAGCACCAGCGCATACATCATTGATTTGGCGGAGTTGAATACGTTCTCCTGCTCGGCTTTGAAACCGGCTGAGTCGATGAGGGTGAAGGCAGGGAATTGCGCCGCAACATCTTTCAGGTCCGCATCCACCTGTGCGGCATCAGCGCCTGGTTCGCGGTCGGCCATGATGAGCACGTCGGAGGTCACATGGAAATCTTTTTCCATGTTGGCCTGAGAGATATACCCCGTGGCCAGCTTGGCGTTGAGGTAGTCCATGGCGATGCCCGCCACCCGGTAGGCTTTCACTCCTTCCGCAGTTTGCAGGTTGAGAACATCCCCGACTTTAACGCTGTTCGCTGAAGAAAAGATGCCATTTACCACGATGGCGCGTTCATCCGCCAAAGCCTGGTAAGCACTGGTTTCATCACCCTTGCTGAATTCGAGACCGGCGATAAGGGGATACTCCTGCGGATCGATACCGATGACCTGCAACGAAGCCCCATCCGCCTGGCTGGCGGCCAGGCGCAGGCTGGTGACACCCCGAATGCCGTCAACCGCAGCGATGGAGGCGGCGAACTTCGGGTCGGATCCCAGGTTGCCGCCGCCCAGCACCAGCGATGAAGGCATCATCAGGTAATCAGACCCCAGGCTTTTATC
>DAONEZ010000172.1:0-4543 GCA_035403345.1 Anaerolineaceae bacterium | reverse complement strand
CAGGAGAAAAAATGCGAAAAATCAATGTCCTGCTTTCGATCATCCTCATTCTCACGCTGCTGCTGGCAGCCTGTACAGTGGTACCCTCACAGACCCCGGCTGTTCCTTCATCGCCGGAAATGACACCGGTCCCGGAAATGACCCCACCAGGTATGGATAAAGATGTGCTTTATCTGAATCTAACCTGGCATCAGCACCAGCCCCTGTATTACAAGAATGCGGATGGGATCTACACCCGCCCGTGGGTGCGCGTGCACGCCACAAAAGATTATTACGATATGGCGGCCATCCTTGAAAACTACCCCAACGTGCACGTAACCATCAATATCACCCCGGTGCTGATGAAACAACTGGATGATTTCGTCAACAATGGCGCGAAAGATTACTACTGGGTACTTACAGAGAAACCGGCTGCTGACCTGACAGTTGAGGAAAAAACATACATCCTCACCCGTTTTTTCGATGCCAACTGGACCAACATGATCGGCAGGTTCCCGCGTTACAAGGAATTGCTCGATCTGAGGGGCGGTACGGATGCGGATACGATTGCCGCTGCAGTTGAGAAGTTCACTGAGCAGGATTTCCGCGATTTGCAATTATGGTTCAACCTGGCGTGGATCGACCCAAGTTTCCTCGCAGAAGAACCCTTGAACGCGCTGGTGAGCAAGGGCAGGGATTTTAGCGAGGAGGACAAGACTGTGCTCTTCAACGAAGTGCGCACGATCATTAGCGGCGTAATCCCGGAACATAAAAAACTCCAGGACGCCGGGCAGATCGAAGTCATCACCACACCGTATGCCCATCCCATCCTGCCGTTGATCTACAACAGCAAGGAAGCCCTGGTGGGCAACCCAGCCGGCGAAGTACCCAACCGCTTCTCCTGGCCGAATGATGCCATCGTCCACCTGGAAAAAAGCGTGCAGATGTACACGGAGCACTTCGGCAAAGCGCCGGTGGGATTGTGGCCAGGCGAGGGCTCAGTTTCGCAGGATATCGTGCCGCTGGTAGCGGACGCCGGTTACCAGTTTATGCAAACCGGCGAACCTGTGCTGGCGCAATCGCTGGGCATCGGTTCTTTCACCCGTGATTCCAAGGAAACAGTTCTGGAAGCCGATGAGCTTTATAGACCCTACTACGTGACCGGAAGCAACGGCAAGCAGGTGGCTGTTTTCTTCAGGGATGGGACGTTATCCGACAAAGTCGGTTTCACCTATTCCCAGACCCCGGGCGAAAAAGCTGCTGCCGACCTGATGCAGCGCCTGGAGAACATCCGCGCGCAACTTAAGGAACAGAATGCCACCGGACCGCATATCGTCAGCATCATTTTGGATGGCGAAAACGCATGGGAGTACTATCCCAATGATGGGAAGGAATTCCTGAACGCCATATACCGCATGCTCAACGAGAGCACCACCATAAAAACGATTACCCCATCCGAATACCTCAAACTTTTCCCTGAGCAAAAATCGCTCGAACACCTATTCTCAGCCGCCTGGTTCAGCCCTAATTACGACACCTGGATTGGCGAGCCTGAGGAAACCCAGGCGTGGAATTACCTGGGCAAGGTACGCGACCATCTTGCGAAATATGATGTGGGCAAGTCACTCACAGCTTCACCTGAGGCCATTGCGACTGCCCAGGATTTTATGTACCTGGCGGAAGGCTCGGATTGGTTTTGGTGGTACGGCTCTGACCAGGATTCCGGGGTTGATGAATACTTCGATACCGGCTTCAGGGCTCTTCTGGCCAAGGTATACGAATCACTAGGCGAGCCGGTGCCCACCTTCGTCAATGTCCCGATCATTCCCAAGCGTATCGAACAACCACTAACTGCTTATTCAGGTGTAGGAACACCCGTAATCGACGGGATTGAAGGAGCAGGAGAGTGGGATACGGCTGCAGTGTATCCTGCAAAGGGCAGCCTGCCCTCGGACAGCCTCGCTTATACCATGGATGGCAAAAATATCTACGTCAAACTCCAGCTGGCTGAGGCCTTGACAGCTGGAAGCAGTGTTGGAGTTTACCTGGACGTGCCCAGCGGTAGCGCGAATTATCCATACGCCCGTGAGGCGGGCGGCACAGATGCGTTGTTGTTGGGCATCGCCGCCACCCATTTGATCGAGTGGGTTGAGGGAACCACCACCGTTTATTCGGCTGCAGCCAGCGGTTGGCAGAGCGCAGGCGAATCAGGGGAAGTAAAATTAACACCGGAGTCCTTTGAGATGGCGATCCCGTTGACTGCCCTGGGCGAACTGGCGGCTGGGGATGATATCCGCATGGTGGCAGTAGTCCAACCTGCCAACCAGGTACTTCCACTAACCGGACCGGCACAAATCGTGCTGCCTGACCTGGGATTATCCACGCCGGTATTTGAAACCATAGACCCGGTTGGTGATGATCATGGTCCCGGCAGTTATACCTATCCGACTGATACTGTCTTCTCGGCCGGCAACTTTGACATCGAGAAGTTTTCAGTGTCAGTCGACCCGGCCAACCTGATCTTTACGTTCAAGATGGTTGGGGATATCCCCAACTCCTGGAACTCCGGGAACAACCTATCACTGCAGACGTTTGATGTGTATATCGACAAGGACCCGGGGCAGGGCAGCGGGAACCGCCTGCTGCTGCCCGGCAGGAACGCCGCGTTGCAGCAGGGCGACGGCTGGGAATATGCCGTGTGGGCTGAGGGCTGGACTCCGGGTGTCTTTGCGCCCGATCCTGCCACCGGCGAGCCGAAACAGTTGAATATGTCCTACAAGGTCATCGTTGACCCGGCTGCCAAAACCGTTACCCTGCGCGTACCGCTCGAGACATTAGGCGAGGGCGACCCGACCACCTGGGGCTATGCCGCTTTGGTAGCCAGCCAGGACGGGTACCCGTCTACAGGCGTCTGGCGCATCCGTGACATCCAGGCAAATGCCGCTCAATGGAAGTTCGGCGGAGCAACGGAGGATGTCAATCACACCCGCATCATTGATCTTGTCTGGCCTGGAGACGGCTCGCCTACCCAGGAGGAAATGTTGGGAACGTACACCTCATCAAGCGAGTCGATCGACAGCCTGACCGCGGATGATTTCCCGCAGATCATGTTGATGAGGGTCCAATAACCATATTGAGTTAGACGACGATCCGCGCGGGAGACCACCCCCGCGCGGATTTCTGTTAAAATTGAAAATATGCAAGAGCGATTATTGTTATGCTGATAGGAAGCGTAAAAATATCTGATCTATTCGAGGAATAATGGTATTTGGACTGAATGGTGACTCGCAACAGAAGATCAACTCGCCACGCCGCACGGTTGAACTGGTACTGCCGGATGGACGGGTGTTTACCGGTCCGCGCGGAGCAACCTTGGCCGAACTTTTAGGGGAATTACCGGAGTGGGATAACCCACCGGTGATGGGGGCGATCGTTAACGGCGAACTGCGGGAATTGACTTACCCGATCGAGATGGATGCCCGCATTCGACCGGTAACGATGGAAGAAGATGACGGCGCACGCATTTACCGGCGCTCGATCACATTCCTGCTTGAGGCTGCCTTTGAGGATCTGTTTCCACGTAAAAAGATGACACTTGACCATTCCGTTTCAGCCGGGGGATATTACTGCCAGGTTTCTGATGGCGACCCGCTGACACCGCAGGAAGTGAAGAACCTGCTGGTTCGGATGCAGGAAATGGTTGTGGCGGATTATCCCTTTGAGCGCCAACTGGTTCCCCTGGAAGATGCCATCACATATTTCCGGAACAGGGGCCTGGATGATAAGGTCCAATTACTCAAGTATCGGCAGAAGGGCTATCTTGTCCTTTACCGCCTGGATGACCACCAGGATTATCACCACGGGTATATGTTACCCTCAACCGGTTACCTGCGCTGGTTTGACCTGCAGCCCATTGGAGAAGGGTTCGTGCTGCGTTTTCCACGGCGCGGATCGCCCAAGACGATCGAGCCCATGCCGAGTTACCCCAAGCTGTTGAGCACGTTTCGCCAGTATGGCAACTGGCTGGAGCGCTTGAGCATTGATTCCGTTGGAGCTTTGAACGATGCCATCACCGCCGGAAACATCCGCGAGATCATCCTGGTGTCAGAAGCCTTGCATGACCTGCAGATCATTGATATTTCCCGCCATATCGCTGAGCGCTCCGATGAAGCCCGCATCATCCTGATAGCCGGACCCTCCTCATCCGGGAAGACCACGTTCTCTAAACGCCTCTCCGTGCAATTACTGGCGCAGGGCTTTGCCCCGTTCCCCGTGGAAATGGACAACTATTTTGTGGATAGGGAGCAGACACCCAGGGACGATAAAGGGAATTTCAATTTTGAAGCCCTTGGAGCAGTGGACACTCACTTGCTATCCGACCACTTGAAACGCTTATTAAATGGCGAGGAAGTCCGGTTGCCCAGGTATGACTTTAAGGACGGAAAACGCTTAGAAGGAGAGTTGGTCAGGCTCAAGAAGGATCATATGATCATCCTGGAAGGCATCCATGGGTTGAATCCGCGGCTGCTACCTGAGATCGACCCTGCCTCCACATACAAGATCT
>DAONEZ010000171.1:0-4551 GCA_035403345.1 Anaerolineaceae bacterium | reverse complement strand
ATACGATGGGAACCAGGCCCAATGCCAGCGCAGCTTTGAGCTTGTTGTTGACGGTTTCATCCGTTTCTTTGAAATAAGCACGCCGTTCGGAGTGACCGATGATGACGTACTCGCAGAATTCGCGCACCATCTGCGGCGAGAGTTCACCAGTGTAAGCGCCCGAAGCCGCCCAGTGCATGTTCTGCGCACCCAGGCCAACGCCAGTGCCGCTCAATTGTGCCGAGAGGATCATCAGCGAGGTGTACGGTGGGCAGATCACGCGCTCCACCTCGGTCACTTCTTTCAATCCCGGCAGAAGCTCCTGCACCAGCACGCTTGCCTGGTCCACAGTCTTATTCATCTTCCAATTTCCAGCCACAAATGGTTTTCGCATTTTTTCCTCGTAAGTTTAGAGTATCCAGTTGATAAATCGGGGTAATTATAAGGCAAAACTTCAGAAGAGCGGAGAATAAAGAACAGGGAACAGAGAACTGGGAAGTGAGAATCGTGAATCGAGATTCGAGAACAGTAATCAGGCACTCAGTAATCAGGCAATCAAGACAAACAAGAATCGAGAACTAAGAACAGTTCCTTCCCAGAAAATGAGTTGCCTAATTTGCGAAATTCGCGAGAATTCGCGGATAAGCCTTCCCAGACATGATTGACGGATGCTGGATGAGCAGTTATGATGAGGTTACCAGGCCAGTCAGATGGTCGCGGCTCCGGGCAACCGGGGTCGAGGAAAGTCCGCACTCCACAGAGCGCGTCGCCGGGTAACACCCGGGGCGGGGATCCTTCACGGGAAAACCTGCCGGATCGGGCCACAGAAATATACCGCCCTCCTGAACCCCCTTTTGCCGGGAAGGCAGATGGATGGGGTGCAGGCGGGGCAAGGGTGAAACGGCGGTGTAAGAGACCACCGGCGTCCGCAGCAATGCGGCGGCCAGGCAACCCCCGACGGGAGCAAGGCCAAGCAGGGACAATGCCTGCCTACGGGCAGCGGGAAGCGGCTCGTTTTCTTTAGAGTCCCGGGTAGGCTGCAAGAGCCGGATGGTAACATCCGGCCTAGAGAGATGACCGTCAGTCCGGAAACCGTGCTTCGGCATACCTTTCCGGACCACAGAATGCGGCTTATCGATTGGCCTGGTACAAGATTCCCTGGTAATTAAGCGCCAAACAGGCTTAAGATCCCTTTTCCCCCCACGGCGAACAGGATCATCTTGATCGTTTTCCCGATCCAACTGAACAACAGGTAGCGCCAGAGCGGCATTTTCAGCGCTCCTGCCACCATGCCAGCCACGTCAAATACGGGGTTGGGAATGAGCGCCAGCACGAGAATGGTGATGTCGCCATAGCGTTTCATCCAGCTTGTCACACGGTCATACCACTTGCGATTCTCGATCACCGCCTGACCGCTGAAACCCGCCAGGTAACCCGTGATCTCGCCCAGCGTGGCCCCTGTGCCGGCCACCAGGCCAACCAGCCACGGGTTGAACACTGCACCCATGGCGGAGGTAAACAACACCCCCGGGACCGGCAGGATCAGGGTGGCATTTGACAACAGGGACAGCAAAAAGATGCCCGGGTAGCCCAGTGCTTCCAGGGCTTGCACCTTGTCCCGGTTGATCACCAGCAGGACAGTCAGGGCAATGACTATGACAAGCACAATGGCGCGCACCACATTCAGGCGCCATCCGGTAAGTTTTTTCAATTCTTGGTTTCCTGGCTCAACATGGACTCAATGCGTGCAATGACCATATCCATGGCCACTTCGTTCAACCCGCCTTCCGGGATGATGACATCTGCATAGCGTTTGGAGGGCTCCACGAACTCCAGGTGCATGGGACGGACCGTATCCAGGTATTGCTTTACAACATTCTCCGTTTTACGCCCGCGTTCCTCAAGGTCACGCTTCAACCTGCGGATAAAGCGGATGTCGGAATCGGTATCCACAAAGATCTTCACGTCGAACAGCTCACGCAGTTTTGGTTCAGCGAAGATCAGGATCCCTTCCACGAGGATGACGCGGTGAGGCGTGACATGGATGGTCTCGCCGGTGCGGCTGTGCGTGGTGAAGTCATATACCGGGACTTCAATTGGTTTCCATTGTTTTAGTTGCAGGATATGCTCGCGCATCAGGTCCGATTCCAGCGAATCCGGATGATCGAAGTTCACCTGGGCGCGCTGCGCAGGAGCCAGGCCGGTGAGCTCGCGGTAATAGGAATCGTGCTGCAGATAGGTGATGCGCTGTCGGCCGACCCGATCCAGGATGATGCGGGCTGCGGTGGTTTTCCCGGAGCCGGAGCCTCCGGCAATGCCAATGGTAAGAGGAGGAGTTTTGTGGGAGGTCATATCTGTATTATACAATAGGCAGAAAAGAGTGCCTGTTAGAATATTATCCTGATTTTTGTAAAATGCACATCCGGGTGGTTTTGCTATAGAATGTAAGTGATCACAACCTGAAAACGGATGGCGAATATGAAGAAACCGCGTCTGATGCGTACACTGGCAATTTCCGGAACTATTTTGGTGCTGGTTCCAGTGGTCTTCATGCTGCTCACCTCCACCGCACACCTGGTGCGTGCCGGGATCCTCCGCATGGATTACCTCATCCCGGCAGAATTTTTCCTGGTTGTGGCAGTGGGCGGTGGACTGCTTGCATGGGCAGCCCTGGCATCAAAAAAGAGGCAAAAAGAGATCCTATGGCTCCTGGGACTCGCAATTGTTCTACTGTTTGCCGGCCAGGGCTTCGCAATGATCACCGGGTTGGCATCTGGAAAGATATCCCCGGACGGTTGGCAATTCTCCCTGACCATGGGCTTTTTCATCGCCTATGACCTGGCAGTAATTGCCCTGGGTATTGTTGGAGTTCTGCTCATTCGAGATATACGAACGAAGCAGGAAGTTGCTTCATAAGGGATGGTTGCTTTTTCCTTCAGGTTATTGATGAAGAATATTCAGACCTGCTTTTATTGGCCGCAATGCCGGAGGTTGCCAGCTATACTTCAAACAGGGCTATTAAAACCAAAGAGCCACCTGAGAGGATCGAACTCTCGACCTGACGTTTACGAAACGCCCGCTCTACCATCTGAGCTAAGGTGGCTGGCTTTGAACGCACGAATTATATCAGCACCCGCGCAGATTAGGCAAGCCGGGTCGCTTTAGAAAAACAAAAAGGTGAATAAAACGAAGAAATACAGCAGAGCCGCACCGTACTTGCGCTGCAGCGCATTGCCGCTCTTAAGCAGGATGAACCACAGGGTCACCGCGATGCCGGCTGCCCCCAGGTATCGCAGAGACTTGAATCCGATCTGCCAGGCCTGTCCCCAATCCGCCGCGGAGGCTCCGCTAGCCGAGTAGAGGCTGCCCAGCCAGTTCAACAGCACCAGCAGCACCAGGAAGCGCACACCGGTCGGAAATGCCCTTCTCCACAGCAACCCGACCACCAGAACGGCAACCAGCCAGATCAGGTAACCGCGTGTGTCCAGTAGTCCCCATTTTTGGGTCAGCCCGCTAAACCGCAGCACCTGGAAAAGCAATAACCCTGACAGCATGCCATTGGAAGCTCTCACCGCATCTGAAGCCGCCGGTACCAGCGAGCGGTACAGGAAATACACCCCGCCAAGCAGCAGCATGCCTATATAAGCGGTCTTCAAAATCGGATTATCTGCCTGGTTGACCGGCATGAATAGTAACGAGGTAGCTGCCGCTACAGTTAGCAGTTTGAGCGTACTGCCCAGTCCATCGGTTATTTTACTGGCTGATTCTGTAATGAACCCCTGCATGGTGTACTCCTACTGCTTTCATAACCCCCATGCTTCCCCAGGGTTGCGCTGAAAAGCGCATCATTTCTTCTTCAACCGGTCACCGTGCTGCACGATGCGTTTGCCGTATTTTTCCTTCAGTTCATCCAATGCGGTCAACAACTTACGCTCTTTTTCAGTGGTGGCATCCCAAAGGTCCAACTGGTGCACACGTTCCACCAGGTCGCTGCCGCCCACACCAATAAGCCTGACCGCACGGTCGTTTTGCCAGATCTTCATCAACAGGGTTTCAGCCGTACCAGCAATGATGCTATCCTGGTCGGTCGGGCTTGATAGCGCAACCTGGCGTGTGTGGGTTGAAAAATCCGACCAGCGCAGCTTGATGCGGATCACCCGCGCACACACCCCATCGCAGCGCATGCGATACCCCACCTTGGCCGACAGTTCCTGCAACCGCTTGCGCACCGTCGCCAGGTCATCGACGTCTTTTGCGAAAGTGGTTTCCTGGCTGATGGACTTGGCTTCATACTCCACCGTGACCGGTCGGTCATCGATCCCTCGGGCGTAGCGGTGCAGGTCAAGTCCATACTTTCCGAAATGATGTTCGAGAAAATCTGGACCACAGGCTGCAATCTGCCCCAGGGTATTCAACCCGACGGCCGCCAGGCTGGCGTCCATCTTTGGCCCGACTCCCCACATGGCTTTGGCTGGCAGGGGCGCGAGAAATTCAGCTTCGGTGCCCGGGGTTACAACTGTGATGGCACACGGGTAACCGCTGCCCTTGCTCGCGGCTTTTCCGAAGTCTGTG
>DAONEZ010000170.1:0-4574 GCA_035403345.1 Anaerolineaceae bacterium | reverse complement strand
CCGACGGCGCCACCGGGCAAGTGCCGCAGGGGTTGGCTGAATGGCTGGATTGGGCACAACTCACTATGGTCACAGAGATGGAAATCGACCCTGTGCAAGCCGTCGCCCGCGGGAAACGCTCCATCAAGGGTGGTTACGAGCTGCTGGAAGTACCGCTGCCGTGCGTGGTATCGGTCAAGACCGCCTGCAACGAACCGCGTTTCATGGATTTCCGACGCAAGGAGATCTCTCAAGCAGCCGGGAGCCTGAAGGTGTGGAACGCCCAGGACATCCAGGCAGACCCGGAACTGTGTGGATTAAAAGGCTCGCCAACTGCCGTGACCGGGTTGGCCGCGGCAGCATTGCGCGCTCGTAAAAATCAGTTTCTAACGGGAACGAACGAAGAAATAATCAGCCGCCTGGTGGAGATCATCAGGCAGAGTCAATAACCCGCTGAGTTGGAGTATGAACATCGGTTCCGATCAACAGGAACCGATATTAAGCAGACACTGAAGTTGAGTGCTCTTTTTCCTGCTTCTGTTTACGCTTCTCCTTAATGGTCAGCTTCGGTTTCTTACGTTGTTCTTTTTTACCCTTATCTTTTTTTCCGGCGTCTCCCATATTTACTGCTCCTCTTCCAGGAAATGGCGATGCATCTATAGGGTATCATAAACCGGAAAAAAATCAACCGGCTATTTCCAATCATCCGGGTTAATTATTTGCAGTTTATCCCAATACTCCTTCGCCTTGGTGTACTGTCCCAGGCTGTCGTAGGCGATGAACAGGTTATTCATCGTCACTTCGTCCTGTGGATTGATTTCAGCAGCTCTTAACAAGTACTCCAGGGCTTCTGCACTCTTCCCCTGGTTGATCAGGATCGAGCCGATGTTGCATAACGCGTTGAACTGAACCGGGTTGGCCTCGGCGCTTTGCTTGTAATAACTGACCGCCTGGTCGATTTCTGACAGTTTTTCATGCGCGCGCCCGAGGTTGAAGAGTACCTCCCCGCGCAGCTCCGCCACAATGGAATACTCCAGTACTTTTTTCCAGGTATCGATGGCTTCGCGCAGTTTCCCCTGCTTGGCCAGGGTAAGCCCCTCTGTCGAGAGTTTATTCGCCATGGGCTGGTCATCCAGAAGGCGGGACATGCGTTCAGGCTGCTGCGAAGGGCCGACCTTTACCGGCTGCCTGGCGCTAACCCCTTCACTCCACTTGAGCGAACTGACCAATTCATCCATCAGCCGGGTACATTGGCAGTACTGCTTGAAAGAGCCGGCGAACTCAAAGGTAAACAGGAATTCCGCCGCCTTGCCGGTATTCTTTTGCAGCAGCATGATGGAATACCGCCGTCTCCAGGTCATGCGATCGGAATAGGTGACTGCGAAGTGGCTGTACCCCTTGAGGAAGAAAAGGTGCACTCCAGAAATACGCCAGGTGGAATGATACTCTTCGAAATATCGGCGGGCATAATCCACCATGAAATTGTACAATTGGCGGTCGTTCTTACTCTCCAGTCTGAAACGCGATTCATAAACCTCTGGTGAATACTCCTCGCCATACTGAAGATTCCAGTAGATCGGCCGGAATTCGAACTTGGTGCGGTAGCAAGGACCTCCGCCATGGAATGAATCCGTTACCTTTTCCCAACCGGTGACATCGAGGGTGTACTCATCTCCCAGGCACTCACCGGTAAATGTTTCCGGCACGGCGCTTTCATTACGTTTTAGACCTTTCAGCACCTTCCAATTAGTTTTTTCAACAATCTCCTGCATCACGTGGTCAATGTTACCGTCATACTGGATACAGGATGCGTTGTTTAACTGGTTGTACTTTTGATGTGTCAATGGTTCCCGAGGGATCATTATCTCAATGATCCTGTCCGGTCCGACGTAGCGGATGAGTTGAACCATCTCTTTATCACAGTATTCAGAGCCGGCGTAGGCATCATTGGTTAACGCGATGCCGTATCTACTCTGGTGGATGCCTTTATCGATCGCCTGTTGGAATTTCTCGCGTTTCACCAGTAGGATCTGGTATTCAGCAAACCACACTCTGATCCCTGAGCCGATTAACTGGTCTGCAATCGCTCGTGCCAGGTCAACGTTTTGGCTCTTGTAACTGATAAATACATCCCAGGTCTTGCCGAATAAGCAGCGGATAGTATCGATCAGGAACACCAAAGTGGTAGCTCCAAGCGCGACCCACCAGAAGGGATGGGCATTGGAAAACACGTCCCACACGAATGGTTTTAATTGGATCGGAGCCAGTGCCTGCCAACCAAGTTTGCCGGCTACCCAGGTGACTATGAATGCCAACAGGTTGCCAAACACAGCATAACGGATGGTCATACCCAGGATGGAGAAAAAGCGGCTGAGGAACGGCAGCTTGGATTGCACGCTTGCCCGCCCGACCTTACGGTCATAACTAAAAGCCAGGATGGCGAGCAGTGCCAACAGCAAACAGCCTGCGAGAAATACCCAAACCATGGGCAAGTTGCCTGCCGCCGCAAATGAAGGGGACGACTGCCCGGGTTTGAACAAGGCTCCGATCGCAGGCAGCTTTTCCGGGATCGAATTGATGAATTGCAGCACCTTCTCCTTCTGGTAGAGCGCCAGTATGTCCAGCGTTGCCAGGGGGACCAGGAGTACCGCCGTGAGTGTTCCTAGTTTAAGGAGTAATCCATTAACCAGGCAGATGAACAACATGAAGATGAGGATAGCCAGGGCCACCCCGGGCTTCACCCGCAGCTCCCCCCACAATAAACCGGCAGCCCATCCCCCGAAGAATATCAGAATGAAAAACGGAAACAACAATCGCCTTGTACGATTAGAACCCATGGATCCGTCCATTGTTTCCTCACCTTCTGAAATTAATCAAATGGAAACAAAAAGTACGCTGGAATTTTAATCATTATACAGTCACGATGCAGGAATTTGACCAGACAACTAATTCAAATAGGTTCTTCATCTGCCCTGATGAGTTCGAGTTCCCCCGCACTTTTCCGTCCGCTTAGCGGGTTCGAAGTCCCGACCGCTTCATTGTCACAATAGACCCAATACACTGGTTTACCCAGGCTGCGGGTCGATCGGACCACATCACTGGTGCCACCTTGTTTGTGATTATAGACACCATTCCACACGGCAAGCAGCACATCGCACTCCTGCGCCAGGTACATGCCTAGGGACCGGTAAGCAGCAGCATGAGTGGCAGCATCAGGCAGGCGGATGATCTTAACGGCACTCTGCAAAAAACCATCCACGACTGCCGCGTCTTCCCCGTTAACAGGCGCTTCAAGAACCTCACCCGCGCAGACAGGCTGCACAACCACCAGTTTTACCTGTGAGATTTCTCTGGAGATTGTAGTTACCAGCCTGTCACTCCCCTGAGCCAGCGCGGTCAGGACGTTATATTCAGCATCAGGATAATCAACTTGAATGAACCGAAATGCCAATTTGACGCCGGATTCAAGTGCCTCCGAAAAACCGATCATGCGGTGGCCTGTGACTCCTATATTGACAACCTGGCGGGGAGGACTCATATCGGTAAGGTCATTCTATCATTCAATCCTTAAATCCTGTACAATAGAAGCACAAGTTGTTTACACAACGTTCGACAATGGAGGACGCATGCCTAAAAAGATCTACGTGCTCAGTGATCAGGCCATCCATTGGAATATTGTTCCCTGGTCCAAGGGAAAGAACGTCTACCTGGAAGCCTGGGGATACAAGAGTATCAACAAGTTATTAGGCTGCCTGCAGTCCTTTTTCCACCAGATCAGCGTACCGGTGGATTGGGAATTAATGAAGACCGGACTGGAATACGAGGACACGCAGAGCATCAACCCCACCAATCACACCGTTAACCATGCCTTTGCCACCTGGCGGCAGTACAACGATGGCTCTTCCAAGGCCTGGCGCATCCAGGAGATCGTGCATGTCGGCCAATCCGTCCAACCCCAGATCGACCAGGCCGTTTTCTCACGCATCAAGGAAGCCGACCTGGTCATCTTCCAGGATTGGGGCATGAACATCCGTTACTTCGACATCCCCGGACTGAACTCCCTGCTCAAGGACAAGTGGTTCATCTACCGTGCTTATCCACCGGTCTTCGAAGACAAATTATGGCACGAGCTACAGAAAGGCCTGGGGAAAAAGAATATCCTCATCATTCGCGCCAACGACCTGCGCACGATGAACACCTCCATCAGCAAAGGCCTTTCCTGGGAGCAGACCATCCAGGACATCGCCAGCGAAATTTATTTCAAGCGCGCCATCTCGCTGCACCCGTTGCGCACCGCGGAATATGTGCTCATCTCCTTTGGTTGTACCGGAACCCTGTTGATCCATAATCATCTTGACCGAGGTGGCGAGAATCCCGAATTCCAGTTCTTCTTCGATTCCATGGGCGGAGAGGGCTACTGGGAAAAATCCCACCCAGGTTACCTGCCCGGCGACCTGGACCTGTTGTTCGGGTTGGTGGCACGCGAGATCCTTTACCCCGATATTGCTTCCGACATCCGCCTGGACCGCGCCATCCGCGCCCACCTGATGGCACGGCGCATGCTCATCACCACGGGGGCGAATGTTGAGGAAGGC
>DAONEZ010000169.1:0-4664 GCA_035403345.1 Anaerolineaceae bacterium | reverse complement strand
CAAACCTGCCGTGCCGTGGCGCAGAGCCGCGAGGGGCTGCTGCTGGCGCTGGAATCCGGGGCCTGGGGGCGGCTCCTGAAGAAAGCCCCGCGCATCCTGCAGCACCTCTACAGCCTGGCATTGATCATGCTGGGCTGGGGCATCTTCCGCCTGACCAACCTGGCGGACTGGAAGCCCTTCTTCTCCGCCTTGTTTGGTGAATACGGTTGGTCCGGAACGGTCAACCTGCGCTCGCTGAACATTCTCATGTATTGGCCGGTCATGCTGCTGTCAGCCGTATTGTCCACCCCGCTGCTCACAATTGTCGAGCAAAAGCTGGTACGAGAAAGCGCAGCCAGGCGATTCGGCATGGACCTGGTTTACCTGCTTGCCTTCCTGTTAGCGATCACTTTCCTGGTCTCTAACGGCTACAGTCCATTCCTTTACACACAGTTTTAAGGTATATGAAGCCGAAGTTATTCCAAACGCTCTTCCTGGTACTGTTCTTCAGCCTGCTGCTGCTGGTGAGCGGGTACTGGCTATTTGTGGAGAAGAATGGGGAAGTCACCTCGATCGAAGAACAGCGCCAGCTCGCCAGGATTCCCGATTTGACCCCGAAGGAGGTTTGCAGCTCACTGGATGACCTGTTCACAGGTGCGAAGAATCCCGTGGGCGATTTTGGGAAGGTATTGGAGGCAGGCCTGAGTGACCGCTTCCCACTGCGCTTGATCATGCTCAAGACCTCGCGTTGGATCGATAGGCAGATGATCGCGCTGGCTTACCTGCCGCTGCACGACCCGGTGATTCCCGCGGATGCTCATTCGGACGTGGAGGTGCTGCGCGACCGCTCCAGGCTGATCCGCATGCCCACGCTGTATGATGCGGAGCTTGAGCACAAGATCGATGCAGCGGCGGCCAATTACGACTTACTGATCAAGCGCTTTCCTGAGCTGCACTTTTATGCGTATTACATCCAGGAGGTGTGGGATTCGGCCTATCATCCCCTGGCAGCGTATTTTCCCGGTACAGACAAGGGCAGGTCGCTCCAATATTTTCGTGAAAAAATGCCTACCGGCTTGAGCCTGGGTCAATTCGCCTTTTCAAGTTTTGATGACATCAAATGGTTTTACAAGACCGACCATCATTGGACCATGCGCGGAGCCTGCCGCGGCTACCAGCAAATATATGCCCTGCTGGCGCAGAATTACCCGGGCATCACTCCCGTTGTGGATTGCGACCATTACATGACCGTTCCGGGGGTCCAGTTCCTGGGGTCGTCCGCCCGCGATGCCCTCTACCCGATGCAACCGGAGCCCATCGAGGTGTCCACTGCGCCGCTGCCCGATCACACCATCCTGGTGGACGGCAAGCCTTCCAAATACACGCACCTGGCAAGCTACCTCAAGGGTGATTTCAGCACCTACCCGTACACCGATCACTACCGCCTGATCTTTGGCGCTTTCAACAAGCTGGTGGAATATGAATTCCCCGCCAGCCCGCAGCGCAACCTGCTCATCATCGGCTCCTCCTACCGCACACCCGTCTTGCCCCTGGTCGCCTCGCATTACCGCCACACCTGGGTGGTGGACCTGCGCTTTGTGAAGGATTTCCGATTGGGCGAGTTTCTCAACGAGCATCCGGTGGATGACCTGCTACTCCTGGGCGAGGATAACGTGATCTACCAATTTGACGAATGGAAGTTAAATCCGTGAGGAAATCATGAGTTACGAGAATATCGCCTTTGCCTGCCTGACGAAACACACTCAAAGCGCTGAGAATACTGATTCCCGCGTGTGCTGGTTGAAACCGGATCTGTCGGAGGAAACCCTCTCTTACAGGGCTTTCGAGGAAAGCTCGAATCGCCTGGCGCAGGTGCTGCAGGAACTGGGCGTGAACACCGGCGACGTGGTCTGCGTTTACCTGCCGCGCAGCCTGGACCTGGTGAACGCCTTCTTTGCCATCCAGAAGAACCTGGCGGTCTCCTGCATCCTGTTCTCCACCCTGGGCGAGGAAGCCATCTACGATCGCATGGAGAATTGCCGGGCAAAGCTGCTTATCACCAAGAAGAGCCTGCTCAAGAAGGTACTGACGATTAGAGCGCAGCTCCCGGACCTGCGTCACATCCTGCTTGTGGATGGTGACAAAGACGACGCGGATGACATTCTCAGCCTGCCAACCCGAATGGCTGAGGCTCCGGCTGAGTTCGATTACCCGCATTTCGTTGACCCTGAGACGCCGTCTTTCTTACAATACACCTCCGGCTCGACTGGCAAGCCCAAGGGCGCGCTGCACGTGCACGGTGCCCTGGCGGATATGCTCAGCTCGTTCGCTGAGGTCATGCAGCCGGAGGAGCAGGATATCTACTGGTGCACGGCGGACCCGGCCTGGATCACCGGGCTGGTGTATGGCATCATCGTGCCCTTCGCCACGGGCATCCGCCAGGTGCAATTCGAGGGCACCTATCGCGCCGACCGCTGGCTTGCGCTCCTGGCGCAGCAGCAGGTCAGCTTGTGGTATACCGCTCCCACCGCCCTGCGCATGCTGATGCAGGAGGAGATCGATTGGGCGGTGGTTGACCTGCCGGCCTTGAAGCGCCTTTACAGTGTGGGCGAGCCGCTCAACCCCGAGATCTACACCTGGGGCAAACGCGCCTTCCGGCGTGAGATCTACGACACCTGGTTCCAATCCGAAACTGGCTGCATCATGGTGGCCAACCGCCCGGGTTTGCCGGTCAAACCAGGCTCCATGGCCGTGCCGCGCGCGGGTGTGGAGGTGGTCATCACCGACGAAGCCATGCAACCCCTTCCGGCCGGCGAGCAGGGGCACCTGTGCCTGCGCAAGGGCTGGGGTTCCATGTTCCGCACCTATTACCGCCGTGAGGACGCCTACCAGAGCAAGTTCCGCGGGGAGCTCTACGTGACAGGCGACGTGGCCTACAAGGACGCCGATGGCTACGTCTGGTACGTGAGCCGCTCGGATGACGTGATCAACACCGCCGGGCACCTGGTGGGACCCTTTGAGGTGGAGAGTGCCCTGCTGGAGATCCCTGAGATTGTGGATGTGGCGGTGATCGGGGCAGCCGATCCCATCCTGCATGAAAAGATCGTGGCCTACCTGACCTTGAGAAAGGGAGTAGAATGGTCAAGGGAACTGGAATTGAAATGCCGGGTGCACGTGGCCAACGCGGTCTCCACCTCCGCCATCCCGGCTGAATATCACCTGATCGCGAAGGTGCCCAAGAACCAGAGCGGCAAGATCCTGCGCCGGGTGCTGAAAGCCATGTACGAAGGAAAAGACCCCGGCGATTTATCTACAATGGAGTGAACATGGATATAACCGAAAGACTGACCAAGGTGTTCCGCAACGTATTCCAGGATGACAGCATCGTGCTGACCCCGCAATTGACCGCAGATGATGTGGAGGGCTGGGATTCGCTCTCGCACGTGAACCTGATCATCGCCGTCGAGATCGAGTTCGGCATCGAGTTCAGCCAGGCCGAGATCCGCGGGTTTGAAAACGTGGGCGCGCTAATGGCTGCCATCCAGAAGAAACTCGCCACGTAACCAGGCGGTACCATGATCTGGAACGTCCTGGAGTACCTGGAAAGTTCGGCGCTGGCTCATCCATACAAGATCTGCTTTGCGGATGAAGGGGAGCGCACGACCTTCAGCGAGGTCCGGGATAACGCGCGCGCCATCGCTTCCTGTCTGCTGGAAGCCACCGGTGGGGCGCGCAACCAACCAGTGGCGGTGAGCATTGACCGCAGCATCGCGCCGTTGGTGGCTTTCCTGGGGGTGGTGTACAGCGGGAATTTCTACGTGCCGGTTGACCTTCAACTGCCGCGCAGCCGCCTGGAAAACATGTTCAATACCCTGCAGCCGGGGGTTTTACTGACCAGCGGAAAAGACAGGGAAACGCTCGAGGGATTAAGCTTCAACGGAAGGGTAATCACGTTTGACGAAGCCAGGCAGCACCCGATCGCGGAGGGTTCCCTGGCAGGCGTACGCCGCCAGGCCATCGACACCGACCCGCTGTATGCCATCTTCACCTCAGGTTCCACCGGGGTGCCCAAAGCAGTGCTGGTGAGCCACCGCTCGGTCATCGATTTGATCGAGCATTTCGCAGACATTTTCGGGTTTTCACCAGATAACGTGTTCGGCAACCAGGCACCCTTTGACTTTGACGTGTCGGTGAAGGACATCTATTCCACGCTCAAGAACGCGGCCAGCCTGCAGGTCATCCCGCGCCGCCTGTTCTCTTTCCCCGGTGAATTGTTCAAGTATCTCAATGCGCGCAATATCAATACAGCCATCTGGGCCACCTCAGCCCTGCGCATCGTCCATAACTTGCATGCCCTGGAAGGCGAGCTACCGCACTCCTTGAAACAGATACTATTCTCCGGCGAGGTGATGCCCAACAAGGTGTTGAATTACTGGCGCAGTCATCTGCCGGACGTGCAGTACGTGAACCTGTACGGTCCCACTGAGATCACTTGCAACTGCAGCTATTACATTGTGGACCGCGATTTCAACGACCAGGACGCGCTGCCCATCGGTTTTCCTTTCCCCAATACCGACATCCTGGTGCTGAACGACAAGGATGAGCTGGTTTCCAGCGATGAAATTGGCGAGATCTGCGTGCGCGGCTCCTCGCTGGCGCTGGGTTACTACAACAGTCCGACCGAG
>DAONEZ010000168.1:0-4667 GCA_035403345.1 Anaerolineaceae bacterium | reverse complement strand
AACGACGTAGCTGTGAAGATAACGCATATTTTTCACAATCGGGTAGCTTGGTAACGATATCCTTGCATATTTTCAAGGCAAATTGGCTGGTCTTTTTCCACACTACCAGACTCTCCAATCCCTGTAAGGGTTCTGTTAAGGTCATATACTGCCTTCTACTAAAATATTAGCCGTGTTTCTGGTAATCTTTTACCTGATTACTGATTACTGATTGCCTGATTACTAAACATAAGACACTACTCACTTTCCTTCCCGTCTCCGATCCCCAGCGGCTTCCATTTTCCGCTATCCGCCCGCAGGCGGTGTTGACCGCCGCCGCGGTTGTGCAGCAGGTCAAAGTTCTCCGGTTTAATGAACATCTCCTCGCCATCCAGCAGCCCGCTCACACCGGACTGGCCGGGCTCGGCACGTTTTTCCTGGCAGAAGCGGCAGGTTTTTGCATCATGCGGTCTGTATTCAACCGGTTCTTCATAGGTGGTGATGAGCCCCTCGTAATTGCGCAGCACGATCTTGTGGTCCGAGGAGCTGATGTGGTAATTGGGCATCACGGGGATCTTTCCGCCACCGCCCGGGGCATCCACCACGTAGGTCGGCACAGCAAAGCCGGAGGTGTGTCCTCGCAGTCCCTCGATGATCTCGACACCCTTGCCCACCGGGGTGCGGAAGTGACCCGCACCCTCCACCAGGTCGCACTGATAGAGATAATACGGGCGTACGCGAATGCGCACCAACTTCTGTACCAGGTCGCGCTGGATGTGGACGCAATCGTTCACACCTGCCAGCAGCACAGACTGGTTGCCCAGGGGGATGCCTGCACGGGATAATTTATCGGTTGCGTCTGCCAGTTCTTGCGTGATCTCGTTGGGATGGTTCACGTGAATGTTCATCCACAAGGGATGGAACTTTTGCAACATATCCGTCAATTCTGTCGTTACGCGCATGGGCATGAATACGGGCACGCGCGAGCCGATGCGGATGATCTCAATGTGCGGGATCTCGCGCAACCGGGTGAGCAATTCCTCCAACATCTTCGGCGCCAGGGTGAGCGGGTCGCCGCCTGAGAGGAGCACATCCCGTACCTGCGGGGTATTCTTCAGGTATTCGATCTGCGCATCCCACTCGCCGCGCGTAAAGGTCTGGTTAGGGTCGCCTACGATGCGCGCACGGGTGCAGTAACGACAATAAGAAGCGCATTGCGTGGTGACCAGCATGAGCACGCGATCAGGATAGCGATGCACCAGCCCCGGCACTGGGCTGTGGCGGTCTTCCGAAAGCGAATCTTCCATCATTCCAGTGAATACTTCGATCTCACCTGCCGTGGGGATGATCTGTCTGCGGATGGGGTCATCCGGATCATTCGGATTGATCAGGGATACATAATATGGAGTTACGTCCACGCGGAACAACCCAGGGGAATTAAGGGCTTTGCGTTCGCTTTCGGTAAGCGGGAAGACCTTTTCGAAATCCTCAACCGAATTCAGGCGGTTGCTGAGCTGCCAGCGCCAATCGTTCCACTTCTCATCCGGAATATCCTGAAAACACGGGGCACGCTTGGTGGTAAATGGAGCAGGGGTCATGATCTCTCCGATCTGCAGGAACGGGAATAACTTACAGGTTAATTTTACGTATTCCGGGGAGGTTGGTCAACCCGCTGATACTGAATTGAAAAGCGGCCGGGTGAGGAACATCCGGCCGCCGACCACCTGAGCAAGAATCGCTAATCGATCAGGTAAGGAACTTCTGTGATAATGATGTTCTTTTGTTGCAGTAACTCTTTGCGTAAAGCTTCTGCCGTTCGTGTATGCAGGAAGTTTTCCCACCAGTGGCTCGGAATGAACTGCGGCACGATGATTGTAATAACATCATTCGAATTTTGGCTTGTGGTGAATTGCCGGATGTAATCCAACAACGGTTCCATAAATTCACGGTAGGGTGAATTCAACACCACCAGGCGGTATCCATCTCCCCACTCGCCCCATTTGGTCACCACACGTTCAGTTTCCCGCGGATCGGTGGAAACATGAACTGCCGTAATGTCATTGGACAGGGTCTTGGCATAGCGCAGCGCAGCGATCGTGCCGCTATGCACACCACTAATGGGGATGAATATGCGGTCCCGTCTCAGGTTGGTATTACGTGGATGATTTTCAAGCGAGAGCTGCCTGGCGACTTTTTTATAGTGGTGGTGGATCGCAAAAAAGATGAGCACCAGGAGGGGGATCAACAAGATGATGATCCATGCTCCTTGTGCAAATTTGGTCACGGCGAAGATGATTGCTACCACAGCGGTACAAAATGCCCCAAATCCGTTGATCACCATTTTGGTGATCCAACCTTTGTCAAAATGTAATTTTGATCCGCGTTCCTCAAGTTCTTCACCCGGTTTCAAATGACCGGATTTCCACCAACGCCTGGCCATCCCCGTTTGGGAAAGTGTGAATGAAAGGAATACACCAATTGTATATAGCGGAATCAGACTGGTTACGCTGGCTTGAAACCCGATTACCAATAACGACGCGAATATTGCCAGCACCATGATCCCCCTGGAAAACACCAGCCGGCTGCCCTTGGCAGTTAACTGGCGGGGCAGGAATCCATCGCTGGCTTGTAACGCTCCCAGGCGTGGAAAGTCAGCAAAGGCCGTATTGGCTGCCATGATGAGGATAATTGTGGTCGAACTGATGGTCAGTAAATACAATAAACCGCGTCCATTGTATACAGTGCGCGCCAATTGTGAAATAACCGTCTCAGCCTCGGAAGGGACAGCCTGGATGTGTGTGCTGAGAAACGTGATGGACAACAACATGGTTGCTAAAATACCTGCCATCATAATGAGCGTTTTGCCCGCATTTTTACTGGAAGGTTCTTTAAAAGCTGGAATACCGTTGGATATGGCCTCAACTCCAGTTAACGATGTGGTGCCATTAGCAAAAGCCCGCAGGATCAAAAATACGGACATCGGTTGGAGAATGCTGAAAGGCATTTCGGGCGGGTTCACCACAGTTCCCAGTGTACCGCTAGCGTATCGGATAATCCCAACGATGACCGTCATGAACATGAGGAGTAGGAAAAAGTAAGTCGGGATCGCAAATGTGATCCCCGACTCCTTCACCCCGCGTAAATTGATTAGCATAATTAACATGATCATGGCAACCGCAATAAGTACGCGCTGCGGATAAAGTACCGGGAATGCCGAAACCAGTTGAGCGACCCCTGATGAGATGGACACTGCGACAGTAAGGATGTAATCTGTCAGCAATGCTGAACCTGCGATTTGCGCAGGTAGTTCTCCCAGGTTATCACGTGAAACAATATAAGCCCCGCCTCCGCTCGGATAAGCATGAATGGTTTGTTCATAAGAAAAGGTAAGGATAACCAATAGGACGACAATCCCAACAATAATTGGTAATGCCAGGTGCAATGCGCCAGCACCTGCAACTGCCAGGATGAGCATCAATTCCTGTGGACCGTATGCCACTGAGGACATGGCATCGGATGAAAACACCGCCAGCCCCACCAACTTACCGATCGTTTGGTGCGAAGCTTCTTCATTCGCCAGCGGCTTTCCGATCAATAACGTGCCCAGGTTAGCACGCGGTTGCTTTTTAATTCTTTCTTCAAAAATATTAGGTTCCACAATTTCTGTACTCAATTTCATCTCCATTAAGAAACAGACTTATTCAGAACCCTTGGTGGAGTGCCCAAACACCGTCCGCAAGGTTCATATTTGCAGTTTACTTAGGAGTTGTAAAGAATTGGGAAAAAATTTAAGGCAACTTATAAAGAAAAAATAAAGAATTAGTCAGCGGTTCTAAACCTGTAACCCACCCCCGGATCGGTTACCAGGATCTGGGGATCGTCCACATTGACCTCAATTTTCTTGCGCAGTTGACCTACGTATACGCGCAGGTACTCAATATGCTCCATCTCCTCAAACCCCCAGACGTGGTTCAGAATGGCCTGGTAAGTGAGCACCCGATCCGCATGCGCCGCCAGGTAGGAAAGCAGTTTGAATTCGGTGGTGGTTAATTTGATCTCCGCTCCGTTCACTGTGGTTACGTGCCTGGCCAGGTCGATCTGCAATGGTCCTGCGCTGATGATGGTGACTTTATTCCCCATCGATTGAGATGAATGCCGTAAAGCCACTCGGATCCTTGCCAGAAGCTCTTCAATGTTAAATGGCTTTGTCAGGTAATCATCCGCCCCTTTATCAAGGGCAGTCACCTTGTCGCGCTGATCTTCCCGCACGGAAAGCACAATAATAGGAACGCTCGACCACAAACGCACCTGCTCACAAACCTCAAACCCGGTCATATCCGGCAGGGTCAGGTCAAGGATGATCACATCCGGCTGGAGCGAAGCAGCCAATGCAATGCCTTGTTCGCCGTTGGCTGCCGACTCGACGCGAAAATGATTGACAGAAAGGATGGTCCGCAACGCCCGCATCATTTGCGGCTCATCGTCAACAATGAGGATCAAAGGATCTTTATCCATGTTAGTTGCTTTCTTCTTCCACGCTGATCATTGTCGGTGGCAGCGGTAAGCTAAAGAAAAACATGAAGCCATCCGCCAGGTTACCGGCCAGGATGCTGCCTCCGTGGGCTTCAACGATACCTTTACAGATGGAAAGCCCCAAGCCTGTTCCACTGGTCCTATCCGCATCGGTG
>DAONEZ010000167.1:0-4678 GCA_035403345.1 Anaerolineaceae bacterium | reverse complement strand
CAGTCACCTCCCACCGCTCCGGTGAGACCGAAGACGCCACCATTGCCGACCTGGCTGTAGCGCTCAATACCGGTCAGATCAAGACCGGTGCACCCGCCCGCTCTGACCGCGTGGCCAAGTACAATCAACTGCTGCGCATCGAAGCCGAATTGGGTGAAACCGCCCAGTACGCCGGCTGGTCCGCATTGAAAGCCCACAGCTAAGACTTACACTTAATCGCGAAAAACGGCAGGCGAAACTCAGCCTGCCGTTTTTATATATGCATTAATTGTTAATTCATCTGGTCTAATTCAGCAAATAGCGTCTCATTCTTGGGGATATCCGTCATGTCTTCCCCGTAGTCGATGAACCGGATATTCCCTTCAAGGTCAATGATCAGCACGGCAGGCATGCGTCCGGCTTTGAACCAATTGATCTCCTGGTGATACTGGCTGGCCACTGCGGACTTGATATCCGCCAGGCCAATGAAGGGCATGTTCTCCGTTTGCCAGAAACGTTTGAAAGCATTGGGACCATCCGGTCCGAGGGCGATCACTTCAACATTTCGTTTCACAAATTCCTGGTAGTCCTGGCGCAACTGCGCCAAATGCCGGCGGCAGTAAGGTCAAACAAAGCCGCGCATCAAAACAAGGACAACACTTTTCTTGCCGCGAAAGTCCGATAATTTTACAGGCTTATCGTTCGTGTCTTTCAGCTCAAAATCCGGCGCGGTCATTCCTTGTATAAGTTTTTTCACTCTTCCCTCTTCATTCTTAGGGTGAAACTCAATTTATCTAATTTTACTAATTTTTGCCTTGCGGGGCAACCCGATATGGTCAAAACTTTATACATATGGTAAAAATCTATCCAGAATCAAGATTGCGTGAGGAGAAGCCATGACCGTATACGGACGTTTTGCTGAGATTTATGCCCGCGGGCAATACCCCACCCTCTCACAGGCTGTGGCAGAGATCCTCCCTTCCCTGATGGCCACTTACAACATTCCACTGGTGAAATCCACCCGCTTGCTGGATGTGGCCTGCGGCGAAGGCAGTTTCGCCATCGAGATAGCCAAACAAGGCTGGAACGTCACCGGTGTGGACCAATCGGAAGAAATGCTGCGCCTGGCGCGACACCGCGCCAAAGAATCAAAGCAGAAGATCGATTACCTGAAACAGGATATGCGCTATATCGATTTTAATAATGAATTTGACATGGTCACCTGCTGGTATGATAGTCTGAACTACATGATCACAAATGATGACCTGCAGTCTTCATTTAATAATATTGCTCGCGCGCTTAAACCCTCGGGGTGGTTCCTGTTTGACATGAACACGATCTATGGGTTGGCAGTACGATGGCAGCAGCGTAACTGTTATGTGCAGCAGGAAACTTCGGATCTGCTCGAACTGCACCGCACGAGTTATGATTTTGAGAAACGGCTGGCGGCGGTCAAAATCACCTGGTTCGTCAAGGTAAGTGAAGTGTGGGAAAAGTATGAAGAACGCCACGTGGAGCGCGCCTTTTCGCTGCAGGAGATCGAAGATTGTTTGAATTACGCCGGACTGGAGGTCATCGACAAACTGGGCAATCTCGACCCGGTCGGACCGGTCACCTCCAACTCAAGCCGGGTGTGGTACCTCACGCGCAAACCGGATTAATCTTTGATCAAATCCCGCACCTTGCTCCAGATCTGATCAAACATAGGAACTGTCAACCGCCCGGTTTGCGTGTTCTGCCGGCTGGGGTGAAAGGATGCCAGTATCCAGGGCAATCCCTGGCCTGGATTGAAGTACACTCCATGTCCAAAGGCAGGTATTTCAACCTTATTGCGGTGCAAACCAAGCAATTGAATCGTATTGTCAAAAGCAATGCGCCCTAGGGCCACAATGCCCTGCATGGTCGCAAGCAGGTTCATTTCCTGTAATAAGTAACCCTGGCAGTTCCTGATCTCTGCAGGCAGGGGTTTGTTATCCGGGGGCACGCAGCGGCAGACTGCCGTAATGAACATATCCTTCAGAACCAGGTCATCATCGATCGATTGGGAGCGGGGTTGGCTGGCGAACCCGGTTCGGTACAGGGCAGGATAGAGAAAATCGCCCGAAGCATCCCCCGTGAACATGCGCCCGGTGCGGTTCGAGCCGTGTGCGCCGGGAGCAAGCCCCACCACCAGGATGCGCGCCGTTGCATCACCAAAACCGGGCACCGGCCTGGCCCAATACTCCTGGTCGCGGAATGCGCGTCTTTTTATGACGCCGACTTCTTCGCGCCAGGCCACCAGCCGGGGGCATTTTCGGCAGGCAATGATCTCATTTTCAAGCTTTTGGAATTCAATAGATGGCATGCGTTTACAGAATCAACATGGCATCGCCGAAGGAGTAAAAACGGAACTGGCGTTGGATGGCTGCCTGGTAAGCCCCGAAGATCTTCTCCTTGCCAGCAAACGCACTCACCAGCATCAACAGGGTGGACTTGGGCAGGTGAAAATTCGTAACCATGGCGTCGACGACCTTGAATTGATGCCCGGGCAGGATGAACAGACCGGTTGCGCCGCGGATTGGAACCACCCGGCCGGCAACGGGGCTGGCAGCAGCTGCGCTTTCCAGTGTGCGCACGCTGGTGGTGCCTACCGCGATCACGCGTCCACCGGCCGCTTTAGTAGCATTGATCAGGTCGGCAGTTTCGGGGATAACCTCGCACCATTCGGTGTGTATCTTGTGCTCGAGCGGGTCAGCCTCGGTGACCGGGGCGAAGGTATCCAGTCCCACGTGCAAGGTGACGCGCGCAAATCGGATGCCCTGCCCCTCCAGCTTCTTCATGAGCTCCGGAGTAAAATGCAATCCGGCGGTGGGGGCAGCTGCGGAGCCGGTAATGGAGGCATACACAGTCTGATAGCGCTCAGGATCTTGCAGCCTTTCGTGGATGTAAGGCGGCAGCGGCATTTCGCCGATGCCGGGTAATAACCGTTCAACCGGTTCAAGAAAACGCACCAGGCGCTGGCTGCCTTCCAACTCCTCCAGGATTTCCACTTGTGGTCCGTTCTCCAGCCTAACGCGCAGCCCTTTTCTCATACCCTTCCCGCCCACAAGGGTTTCCCACACATCAGTTTCCACCTGTTTGAGCAGCAGGATCTCCACCCGTCCGCCGGTGGGCTTGCGCGCATGCAGGCGCGCCGGGATGACCCGCGTCTGGTTGATGACCAGCAGGTCGGACGGCCGCAGGTAGTTTCCGATCTCAAAGAAACGCGCCTCCTCCAGGGGTTCTACGTCGCGACGAACCACCATCAAACGCGAATTATGGCGTGGTTCGATGGGCGTCTGGGCGATACGCTCCAGCGGGAGGTCATAATCAAAATCGGAAGTCTGCATCTGTCAGGGGATCAAGCGCGGTTGATCGTCTTTCTGTGAATTGGCAATTTCCAGGTGTTCATACGCCAGTTGGGTAGCCACCCGCCCCTGGGGCGTGCGGTCGATGAAGCCCAACTGAAGCAGGTAGGGTTCCACTACATCCATGATGGTGTCAGATTCCTCGCTTATGGAAGCCGCTATGGTGGCCAGCCCCACCGGGCCGCCGCCGTATTTCTCGATGATGGTACGCAGCACGCGCCGGTCCATGTCATCCAAACCCAGGCGGTCCACTGCCAGCAGGTCGAGCGCCAGGATGGAGATCTCCCGGTTAATGAGCCCATCCGCGCGCACCTGGGTATAATCGCGCACCCGCCTCAGCAGGCGCAGCGCTACGCGCGGAGTGCCGCGCGCGCGTTTGGCAATCTCTTCGATGCCGGTCTCGTCGCTGGCCACGTTCAGCAGCTTCGCGGCCCGTCTCACGATCTCTTTCATAGCCCGCAGGTCGTAATAGTCCAGGCGGTAGACTGCGCCAAAACGGGCTCGCAAGGGAGAAGTGACCAGGGCCAGGCGGGTGGTGGCGCCGATAACGGTGAAGCGCGGGAGTTTCAGCCGGAGCGAGCGCGCTGCCGGCCCCTTGCCGATCACGATATCCAGCGCGTAATCTTCCATGGCCGGGTAAAGCACCTCTTCCACAGAGCGCCCCAAGCGGTGGATCTCGTCAATAAAGAGAATATCCCCCTCCCGCAAGTTGGTGAGGATGGCAGCCAGGTCACCGGTGCGTTCGATCGCCGGGCCTGAAGTGATCTTGATGTTGACGCCCATTTCATTGGCCAGGATATGCGCCAGCGTGGTCTTGCCCAACCCGGGAGGTCCATAGAAAAGCACATGATCGAGGCACTCATGCCGGTTTTTCGCTGCGGCGATGAGGATTTCCAGGTTCTGCCGCACCTGGTCCTGACCGATGAGTTCTTTGAGACAGGATGGACGCAAGGCCTGGTCGAGGCGGTCGTCCGGCCGCGGGTTGGGATTGGTGATGCGATCGTCTTTGGATGCCATAGAACCCATTATACACTTTCCAGCACATCAGCAGGAGAAATACATAATGCCTATGCGAAGTATTCTAATGGCAAGTTTTCGCGCTATAATAAGAAAAAATAGTCAGGAGCAATTATGTCCAACGTGCGTGTCTCCACCCACCCCCTGATCGCCCACAAGCTGGCCAAGCTGCGCGATTTGAATACTGAGCCGAAAAAATTCCGCGAGTTGATCTCGGAGATCACCCAATTGCTGGCCTACGAAGCCACGGCTGACCTGCTACCGAAACTGTGCAGGTCACCACTCCCCTGGCTGTC
>DAONEZ010000166.1:0-4736 GCA_035403345.1 Anaerolineaceae bacterium | reverse complement strand
AAATTTCCAGTGTTTCCTGAGATTACCACCCGTGTAAGAGTAAGTCCCGCGTCCCAACTGGTTATGCCTCCGCCGAATTCTGTATCCAAGCCGTCCTCTATGGTCAGATCGAAGATACTTACAGGTCCGGCAGAGATGTTGATAACAATATCGCTTCCACCGCCATCCAGGATGGTTGAATGCATCCCGGCCCCCTGAATGGTCAGTGCTTTCGAAATAGTTACATTCACCGGAGTATATGTCCCTGCCGCGATGTTGATAATGTCTCCCCCAACACTTTGCGAAATTGCGTACCCAAGCGTCAGGCATGGGTCGCTGGAACTTGCACAATCCGAATCATCGTAACCGGTTGTGGCGATATAACGCTGCGTGCTCACTACCGCATTCACTGAGGTTGCCGGGTATTGGAGCGAACAACACAAAAGAACGATCAATGTGAGTAAAAACAGCTTTTTGATCCTCAGTGTGTTCATGCGATTCCTCCTATTTGATTGTGGGGAGTAGATTTGATTACAAACAGTATAGCACCTGTCTAGACGTAATAATACACACAGTTTTATAACCCCACCAATCTACGCTGAGCGAAATTTAAAACTTCCTAACCTGGGAGTTACCTGGGAGGGTAGTAGTTATTATTTATGAGATCGTTCTATTTACTGGACATTGATACGGACATGCTGGAATTGGTCATTTGAGATGATCAACGCTATTTATCCGTCGCACCTTGTCTGCAGCCAACTTCATTCCTTCCCTTGCTGCCTGCTGGATCGAAAAACCAGCTGCCATATGAGCCAACACACTCCCGCAGAACACATCTCCCGCGCCCGTAGGGTCTACTTCTTCAACTTGCTCCGCAGATAATCTGAATTGCTTTTCATCCTGGATGATCATTACCCCTTCTCCACCCAGTGTAACGAATAGGTTACCGCCCTTATGGGTATGTGCGCGTTCCAGGCTGCCGAAGAGTGTGGTTGCTTCATACTCATTCATGAAGAAGTAATCAACGAGGCTGATCGCTTCGAGCATCTTATTCGGGTGGTTCTTTATCTCATGGATAAAAGTTCCGGCAGATATTTTCTTTGCCCTCTGCCGTTTTAGTGCCCGGACGAATTCCAACTGCCTGGCAGCGCCGGAAACCGGGGTGACATGCACGCAATCAAATCGGTGGATGTCATCCGGTAGCATGTCCATAGTCAATCGTTCCTCCGGCCCCATATTGACTACGCGAAACGATGGAAGATCTGCATCCAATCCGATTTCGAAATGCGACAACTCCCGTGCCGGGATCGGTGGTCCCTGCCAGGAAGATAACCTACTGGCAAACGACATAAGTACCAGTGGAAGTGGTTCCGGCCTAAGTGCCAGCAGGCTGACCTCTGCCCCGCAGGCTACAGCAGCCAACGCAGTGTACACTCCAGCCCCGCCAGCCACCTCGCACCGCTTTCCATTTCGCACGATCGTATCAATCGCCACGCCGCCAACTACCAGAATCTTAATCATATAACTCCATTTTACTCTCAACAATCCTGAGATTGGTTTTCCATCGAACCTGGTAGTTGACTTTTATCTATGAATCCCCTAAACTCAGAACATGAAATTTATCCCTCAAGCCATACCTGAAGTCATCCTGATCGACCCGGTCATTCATCCAGATTACCGCGGTTTCTTCATGGAAACCTATCGCCTTGCAGATTTTAGCCGCGCGGGTATCCCCAACGTCTTTGTGCAGCAAAATCATCTCCGCTCTGCCAGGGGCGTTTTACGTGGACTGCATTACCAATTGCACAACCCACAGGGAAAACTAATTCGCGTGATTTCAGGTGAAATTTTCGATGTGGCGGTCGACCTTCGCAGCAGCTCACCGACATTAGGGAAATGGGTGGGCAACACGCTATCCTCTGAAACCAGCCAGCAAATCTGGGTCCCGCCGGGATTTGCCCACGGTATTTACATCCTGTCCGAGTTTGCCGAGGTACTCTACCAAACCACCGATTATTATCACCCGGAGGATAAACATACGATTCGCTGGAACGATACAGATCTGGCTATTAACTGGCCATTGGTCAACGGAAACCTGGTGATCCTCTCCACAGATGACCGGACTGCGCCCGGGTTTCATGAGGCTCAATTGTATACGGAGTAGAGTATGACCGATGTTTTAACCCGGTTAATGACATTACCAACCAGGATCAGGGTGGGCGTGATCGGCATAGGCAATATTGGCAAGGGACTGGTCTACCAGCTCGGGATTACCCCAGGGATGGAATGTGTGGCGATTGCCGATATCAATCTACCTTCGGCCATCGCCTGGGCACAACGCCTGGGACGGGACTTTGTTGTTGTGGAATCGCTTGACCGGATGTGCGATTCCATCCGTGCCGGGAAGCTGGCTGTTTGCGCAGATGGATTGCTTGTCGCAGCGTGCCAATATGTAGATGTGCTGCTGGATTCCACAAGCGCTATCGAAGGTGGTTTGAATTTTGCCAGTACAGCCATTGCCCACCACAAGCACGTGGTCATGATGAATTCGGAAGCCGACCTGGTATTTGGTCCCCACCTGGCTTCACTAGCTTTCAATGAGGATGTGGTTTACACCAGCGCAGATGGCGATCAGCACACCGTTATGAAGCGTCTCATTAACGAAATCGAGTTATGGGGATTTCGCACCGTGCTGGCTGGCAACATGAAAGGGTTCCTGGATCGCTACGTGACCCCGGATAGCATCGCCCCGGAAGCCGATAAACGCTTCATGGATCACCAAATGTGCTCCTCTTATTCCGACGGCACCAAGATGAACATCGAGAATGCCCTCCTGGCAAACGCCATCGGAGCGCGCGTGGCCATTCCAGGCATGTTAGGACCCAAAGTTCACAACATCTATGACGCTATCGATTTCTTCGAACTGGATTCAATCTGGAATGGCAACACGCCCCTGGTGGATTACACTCTCGGCTCTTATCCGCCCGGCGGTGTATTCGTGATCGGGTTCAATGACCAGCCTCACCAGGTTGAAACGCTCAGTTGGTACCCTCCCCGCCTGGGAGAGGCACCCTTCTACTTATTTCATCGCCCCTATCACCTGGGACATATTGAGGCAATGGCCTGTATTGCAGAAGCTTTCCTTGATCACTGGCCGGTTCTCAGCCCGGAATACGGATTCATGACCAACGTATATGCCTATGCCAAGCGTGATTTGCACCTGGGTGAAATTCTAGACGGCATTGGCGGTTTTTGCGCCTACGGCTTGATCGAGAACGTGGATCAATACTCGCCGAACCAGGGGCTGCCCATTTGCCTGGCTGACCATGTCACCTTGCGTCGGGATATTCCCAGGGATGAGAAGATACTCATGACCGATGTGGTCTTTGACAGCAATGATATCCGCTTCCCGGTTTTCCAGTCTCAGTTGGACTTTGAAGAGTGACATCAAATACCCCTTTGGTATCGGCTATAGTAGCAACATACAATAAGGCTGATGTGCTTCGTTATGCGCTTGAATCCATCAAGTGGCAGACACTCACTGATTATGAGGTTTGGGTGATCGGTGATGGCTGCACCGATAACAGCAGCGAAATCGTGCAGAATATGGGGGATGAACGCTTTCATTGGATCAACCTGCCCGAAAACAGCGGCTATCAGTCCGTTGCGCACAATGAGGGCATCCGGCGAGCCCGCGGAAAGTACATCGCCTACCTGAACCAGGATGACCTGTGGCTGCCGCATCACCTGACTACCCTGGTCCAAACAATTGAATCCCAGCAGGCACACTTTGCCTATTCCATCCTGGAATGGGTGCAATCCACCAAGCCCTCCTTTCCGGATATCCCTGTATATCCGGCAGCCATTCATCCACCAGAAGCGTCCTGTATGTTGCAGCGGGCAGACACCCTGAAAGACCTGGGCTATTGGAAACAACCTTCCGAAACCCGCGCACTTCCGAGGGTTGACTATTTTCGCCGGGCGCAATTCAAAGGATACAGGTTCGCATTTGCTCCACGGCTGACCGTGTTGAAGTTCGATGCCATAGGTAAGTATGACTCGACCACTTCACAAGCTGAATTCTTGCAGCGCATAAAATCGGACCCTCAATTCTCTGAACAAGAATTGTCTGCCATGCTGGTCCGGGCTGTGCATGAGCTGGACCTCCCGCCAGACTCGCACCGGTTGCGGAAACAGGTCATGAATTGGCTTCGACTAAGGATTATCCGCTTGAACCTCGATCCTTCTGACCTGCAATTTTGGAAACCGAAAGGCTTTCACCTGAAGAAATGGCGAAAAGTGCGTAAATTGGATTAACCGCATGCCCCTGTTCGATCCAATTTGACAATTTTTGGTACTTCCCCTACACTAATTCAATGCTTGCCAAAGTAAACGCCTGTGCTGTCATCGGTCTGGACGGGGTCATCGTGGATGTGGAGGTGGACATCACCACAGGCCTCCCCAAGCCGCCCATGATCATTGTCGGCTTGCCAGATGTCAGCGTGCAGGAGAGCAAGGAACGCGTTCAATCCGCCATCCGCAACACCGGTCTTGAATATCCGCATAAGCGCGTGCGCGTGAACCTGGCACCGGCTACTGTACGTAAAGAAGGCTCCGCTTATGACCTGCCCATCGCACTGGGAATCCTGATTGCCAACCGCCAGGTCCCCATCCAGGCTCTGGACGGTGGGTTGGTGATGGGAGAACTCTCTCTGGATGGCAGCGTGCGTCACATCCGCGGCGTACTTCCCATGGCG
>DAONEZ010000165.1:0-4762 GCA_035403345.1 Anaerolineaceae bacterium | reverse complement strand
CTTCGGTGCCAGCCATTTTAGTCGTTGTGTATTGATCCTTCTTTTCAAGGTTGTCCTGCGCCCAGTGAAAAGCCGCTTTTACCACCTGGTAATTCACATCAATCGCTTTCTGACTGCCCTTGAAATGAAAATCCAACGCCTGGTAGATCAGGTCAAGGTCGATCGTCAACAGCGATGCCAGGACCCCCACGTACACCATGTTGGCAATGTAATCCTTCAGATTAGGCGATACAGTGGAATCCTTGATCAGTTTCCGCACTGGCATCGGGTAAAGGATGATATCCGCACGGATGTCTTCAGGTAATTTGATGTCCTCCGGATAGAGCAAAACCCCGCCGGGAACCAGGCTTTCGATATCTTTTCGCAGGCTAGCCGGATTCATGGCTACCACAATATTATCTTCCTTCACACGCGCAAGATACCCATCTATACTTAAGCGCAGGGTAAAGAAAGTGGGCAGCCCCTGGATATTGGAGGGAAAGATGTTCTTTCCAGAAACAGGGATTCCCATTTTGAATAATGCGCGCATCAAGGTGATGTTCGCCGTGGCACTACCGGACCCGTTTACCGTACTAAAGGTGATATTGAAGTCATTCACGATCATGTTTTGTTTGTCCATGCCTGCTCCAAAGTGAGTTTTATTCAAATGACAAGCGCGGGATTGATTTCTCGCGCTGGTTCATCATATCCATGTGTTCCAGGAGCAACTTAAGCCCCTGATCGAAATTGCGCTGCTGCACCTGTTCGACGATGCGCGCATGGTACTGCCAGACCCGTTCTACATAATCCCTGTCAGGATATATATCGTAGCCCATGCTGTGATACAACTCCCAGTAGGTTTCCAGGATTCCGTTCAGTATCTTGTTGTCGAGATTTCGGTAGATCACCAAATGATAATCCCGGTGTTCGTCAACAGGAAGTTGCGCGGGATATTTAAGTTTTTGAAGCGCATTCCGTACAATTGCATTTAGCTCCTGGAGATCCTTTTCAGTCAAAAGCTGAGCTGCTTCAGCAAAATAGGCCGCTTCCAGGTGCTTCCTGAATTCGGATAGTTGATTGAAACTCAATTCGCCAGTTGCCAGGCCATAGGTCAGGCTGGCAAGTGCGGCTGGCTTGAACTCATAGGCGATCTTGCGGATGCCTGCCCTGGGCTTCACTTCCACCACCCCCAGCAGACGCGCGGCTTCCAGTTGCTCTCGCAAAGTTGCTACGCTAATTCCAAGCGTCTGGCTCAGGTCAGCCAAAGGCGGCACCCTGGTTGCTTCTCCACTCTTGATGGTCACCAGGTAACCTAATAAATCAGATAAATTCGACCCGGAGCGTGCCATATTCCTCATTTCACCGAATAATTAATATGATTATTCAGATGATTGAATTATAGCATGCAGCCCATTAGATTTCAACCTGGTCAGGATGAAACTCATATTTATTGCATTATCTTGGTATTAATTTCATTGGAAAACGATACGTCGGAATTTTTCCAGGAACTCGGGGGCACCCGTCAGGGTTACGCTCAAGCCGCTCCTGAAATCTTTGTGTCAATTCTGCCCTGGTCCAGGGGATCTGAGACTTGTGGCAGGCGATCGCGTCCAGCTTTTTCTCGAGATACTCGCTAACAGGCAGGGCAACGGTTGGCGAAGTGGTCAGGGTGATCCACAATTCTTTTACCTGGTGAGGTTCGAGCGGCGTTCCATCTGAATCCTTGACCAAATAGCGTAAGTTGCCGGCAGCTGGAAAGATAGCGTCTACGACTGCCTGTCCGGCTGCGCGGTGATCCGGGTGATTGATACGATTTTCCGCAGGAAAAAGCGTGAGCGGATCGGACGTGACCACGATATCCGGTATCTCGATACGGATCTTCCGGATGATCTCATTACGCACTTCCAGGTCTGCAACCAGTTCACCATCCATAAAACGCGAAAATTCGACCTTCCAGACCCCTAATACATCCACCGCATCCAATTGCTCTGTCCCGCGGATAAATACAACCTCTTCCAGTGTGGTTTCTTTATTTGGAAAGCCGCGCTGTCCTTTGGTGAGTAAAAAATAAGACACCTGGTGACCCATCTGGCACCAGCGTGCAATACTTGCGCCGCAGAAAAAATCGGGGTCATCCGGATGCGCCAGGATGACCAGGATCTTGCGGGGAGTGTCCCAGCCTTCGTCTTCTATTCGCGCGACCAGCGGCTCAGACATACCCGAATGGACATCCTCCGCCTTTGACCGGCCGTGGTTGTGGTTTTTCCACCGTTTCTCCTTCATCCAGGAGTTTCACATCCGAGATATGGTACTCACGACGTCCCTTCTCCGGGAGTTCCACCAGCAGACATTCGCGCAGCGGGAACACATCAATTACCTTGCCTTCCCCATCCGGGGTCATCAGGCGTTTGTTCTTCTTGGGAAGCGTCTTGCGGGCTTCCACGTAGTTGTCGTATTCATAGATCAGGCAGCAGCGCAGTCGACCGCACATACCGGTGATCTCGGTCGGCGTCAGGGAAATCCCCTGCTCCTTGGCCATGCGGATGGAAATGGAGTTGAATTCAGTGATGAACCGCGAACAGCAACGATTCTCCAATCCGCAGGCACCCATGCCGCCCAGGTACTTGGCGACATCGCGCGGACCGATCTGGCGCAATTCCACCTGGGCTGGAGCAAATGACCGCTGCATATCCGAGCGCAATGACTTTAGTTCCACCTTGTCTTCACAATCGCTGCTGAAGAAAATCGTTAACCGGGTTCCATCGAAACTGTATTCACTGAAGATCAATTTTATTCCACTGAGCTTTAGTTCCGCAGCTCTTTTTCGGCAGGCTTCGACCACATCCGGTTCTTTGGCTTGCCAACCCTGGCGTTGGATCAGATCCTTGGGTGTCGCCAGCCGATCAAGGAATTTCCACGCGCCTTCTACCGGCTTTTCAGGATTTTTAACGAATTCCACCACCTCTCCAACCTGCCAGCCGCGGCTTGTTTCCACCACTACAACATCCCCCAACCGCACGTTTTCGATCCGGCTTGCATCAAAGTTGTACACCTTCCCAACTTTGGAAAATCGAACTCCTGCAATCCTGTTACTGCGCTCTTCTTCAGTCATGAATAATCCCTTATGGCTGTCTGGAAATCTTTTCTTCAGATCTTCAGACCGCACTTTCTTTTTTTAGAATAAATGTACGGACATCTTCAAATGCTGCCTGGTATTGATCCAGAAGTTCGCGATCGGACATCCGGTTCCTTTTAAAGGTCAATCGCGCACATTGTGTGCAGCCTTTCATTGCGCGAAATGAATCCGCGTTGCATGCACTGCACCCACACAGCTTCGCTGCGATGGCTGTGAAGGCGATCTGTTCCAGCTCTTGCACTCCAGGTGACAATAAATGGTCGATTAATTGCTGCCATTCCACACCCCGCATATTCTGCAGAGCCGGGATCACGCGCAGTGGAAAAAGCAATTCAGTATCGTTATTAATCATCATCCGCCGGTTTTGGCAGGAGCTGCCTTGGCTGCCCGTTCAGCTTCTTCTGCCGTGTAATTGGCAGGACGAATTTTAGCATAGTATTCGAGCGGTTTTCCGAGTTTCTCCTTGGGGTAAATCCGCGTTGTTCCTCGTTCTGTCGTAGCGATGGTAAAGTCGTGATCCATCTTGATGGCATCGAAGGGACAAAATTCGGCGCACGAACCGCAATTCATGCACTTGTCAATGTCGATGTAGAATTCAGCGGATTGGGTGATCGGCTTGCCTGTCACCTCATCCTTGGCGCGGGTGATCCAAATGCATTGCGTTGGGCAAACTTTCGAACAAATACCACAGGCCGTGCAGCGGTATTTTCGGTGTCCCTGCTCATCAAGAGTGTAAACCAGGAATGGGATGATGCGCAGTTCTTCCGGGATGACGACCGACTCTTCCGGATACTGAACGGTGAAAAGCCCATCCGCATCGATGGTACCCCGGCGTTTCTTTGCTTTGCCTGGCGAGACAATATCGACCCAATAGGTATCAAAAAAGTGCTTGAAGGTTACAGCCAACCCCTTAATAATTCCGGAACCTGTCATTTTTCCTCCTGCCTACCGGTCAACTTCGCCGAGAACAATGTCAACAGCGCCCAGGTTGGTCACCGCGTCAGCGACCTTGCCGCCAATGCTCATTTTCGCCAATCCTGTCAGGTTGATCAGTGATGGAGCCCGCACGTGATAGCGTTTCGGGTTGGCCTTGCCGTCCGAGACAATATAAAAACCCAGTTCTCCGCGCGGTCCTTCCACCCGGCCATAAGACTCTCCCGCCGGCACCCTGGTCATGTAAGAAGGTTTTCCAGCCAGGATGGGTCCTCCGGATGGGATGTCACGAATGACCTGCTTGAGAATGCGGATGCTCTGACGAATCTCCTGCAAGCGCACCAGGTAACGGTCGTACACATCTCCATGCCTACCACTGCAAACATCGAACTCCAGTCGCTCATAAATGCTGTATGGATCGGCTTTGCGCACATCGTATGGCACACCTGACGCCCTCAGGATCGGGCCGGCGGCGGAAAACGCGATCGCCTCCTCAGCGGTCAGTACGCCCACCCCTTCGCAGCGTGCGCGTACGATCTCGTTCTCGGTCAGCAGTTTGTCCAGGTCATCGATCTTGCGCGGTAGCCGCTCTTGCACCATTTGTTTGATGCGGGCAAAATCAGCTTCCGTTACATCCCTGACAACCCCGCCAAAGCGGATGTAATTGCACATCATGCGCGATCCGGCAACAGATTCGAAAATATCCAGGATCAA
>DAONEZ010000164.1:0-4763 GCA_035403345.1 Anaerolineaceae bacterium | reverse complement strand
ATCCATTGACCTCGCGCGAACACATCCTGATCTCCAAGATCATTGAAACTGCCTGGGAAAAGGGTGATTCGCTCACACTCAAAGAGATCATCATCCAGGTTCAAAATCCCACTTTCGAAGAACTAGGTGCTTTTTCGGTAGATTCCTTCTTCCCTGAAAAAGACCGCATGACACTGGCTTTGTTATTGAACAATTTCCTGGCCTCTCCCTCCTTCCAGGTCTGGCAAAAAGGCCAACCGCTTAACATCGGCTCTATGCTTTATAACAAGGACGGGAAACCGCGACATTCCATTTTCTACCTTGCCCACCTGAGTGATAACGAGCGCATGTTCTTTGTCACGTTGTTATTCGCCGCGGTGGAAAGCTGGATGCGCGGGCAGCGTGGAACCGGAAACCTGCGCGCACTGGTGTACTTCGATGAGATTATGGGTTACCTCCCTCCGGTGGCCAACCCGCCTTCCAAGACAGTCATGCTGCGCATGCTCAAAATGGCACGCGCTTTCGGCGTCGGCTTGCTGCTGGCCACCCAAAACCCGGTGGATGTGGACTACAAAGCCCTCTCCAATGCCGGCACCTGGATGATCGGGCGTTTACAGACCGAGCAGGACAAGAACCGCCTGCTGGACGGGCTCACCTCAGCCGGAGGTTCCACGGATGTCGGCACGCTCGACAGGATGATCTCCGGGCTGCAAAAACGCGTCTTCATGCTGCACAGTATCTACAAATCCGCCCCGGTGCTCTTCAATACCCGCTGGGCATTGAATTACCTGGCCGGTCCAATGACGCGCGATCAACTCTCTGCCGCCAACGCCCTGGTTGGAGCCTCGTTGAAGGGGACTGGTACGACCACTGCTGATCAATCCAGCGTGGCCAGCCGCCCGGTGGCTGGCTCGGCGACGGCTGGTTTGACCAACAGCCAACCAGCCATTCCCGGGAACATCCCGGAGTATTTCATGCCCAACAACCAGGGCATCAGTGACGCACTCTCCACAGCCGGGATTCCTTCCAGTGTCAATTCCGAAGGTGTCGTTTATAAAGCGGCTATCCTGACCCAGGCGGAAGTGCGCTATCTCAGCCGGCAGTACAACCTTGAGGATTCCCGCAAGTTGACAGCCATTGTCCAGGATCCTGGCAGCGGACTCATCCGTTGGGAGAACCTGGTTGGCGGAAATATCGACCCGGCCCGCCTGGAATCACGCCCTCTGCCCCGCACGCAGTTCCACGCTGTGCCTGCCTGGCTGGCAGACACCCGCAAAACGGCTGACATGCAAAAGGACTTCCTGGACTGGATTTACCGCAGCGGCTCTTTAAGAATCAAGGTAAATCAGAAGCTTGGGGTCGTGAAATCAAGTGAAATGTCCGAAGCAGATTTCCGGATGAAATGCAAGCAAGCCGTTGAATCAACGCTAAAAGCAGAGATCGATAAGGCGTCAAGCGCATTCGACACCAAGATTGCCGCCATGCAGCGCAAGATCGACACCCAGGAACTGGATGTGAAAGCTGCAGAAAAGAATGTCAACCAACGCCGGCTGGAAACTCTGGCCACTGGCGGTTCCGCAGTCCTCGGCATGCTCACAGGCAGAAAGCGCAGTCTGAACAGCACGCTTTCCAAGAACCGCATGGCATCCGCCGCCAAGGATAAACTAGAAATGGAAGAACAAACCCTGGAACAATTGCAGGAACAGTTAATTGAACTGCAAAAGGGACGCGAGGGTATTGTTCAAGAGGTGACAGAGAAGTGGTCGGCGGTAGCAGATGAGGTAACTGAAGTTAGTATCACCCCGAATAAGTCTGACATATTCTCCAGTATCTTCGGAGTGGTATGGCTTCCGTTCTATTTATTGGACGAAAACGGCAAGGTAACCGAGGTTCCAGCCTTCAAGTTATAGAGACCAAAAATCCGGAGCACTCGCTCCGGATTTTTCTTAGGTCATATCCTGCCGGCCTGCCAGGGCACGCAGCAGGGTGTTCTGGTCGGCATATTCCAGGTCGCCGCCCACAGGTAAACCGCGCGCCAGGCGTGTGACGCGCACTCCCAATGGGATGAGTTGCTGGCGCAAGTAAAGCGCCGTGGCGTCACCTTCCATACTCGGGTTGGTGGCCAGGATGATCTCGCGGGCTTCGCCATCTCGAACCCGTTCGACCAACTGCCTGATCTTCAGGTCATCCGGTCCCACGCCTTCAATGGGCGAGAGCACGCCTTGCAGCACGTGATACCGACCGTGAAACCCGCTGGTGCGTTCCAGTGCCAGTACGTCCAGCGCATCCTCGACGACACAGATCGTGCCGTCCTTGCGCGCCGCGTCTGCGCATACCTGGCAGAGCTGCTCACCGGCCAGGGTAATGTTGAAGCACAGCGGGCAGAAACCGGTGGCTGCCTTAAGGTTAACCAGTGAGCTGGACAATTGCTCCACCAGGTCCTCAGGTCCGCGCAGCAGGAAGAAAGCCAGGCGGGACGCGGACTTTGGTCCGATCCCCGGCAGTCGTTCCAGCGCGCCAATCAAGTTCTGGATGGGAGCCGGAAGTAAGGGCATGCGTGAACCTTAGAATCCCATTCCCGGGAGGCCGCCAGCCAGGGGACCCATTTTCTGGTCCGCCAGTTTGCGGGAATCATCCAACGCCAGGTTGACCGCGCTCAACACCAGGTCCTGCAGCATTTCGGCATCCGCGTCTTTCAGCAGATCCGGGTCGATGAAAACCTCTTTACAGTGCTGGTCGCCGGTCATGGTCACCTTCACCGCTCCCCCGCCCGCAGACGAGGTGACCATCTCTTCCGCCAGTTGCGCCTGGGCGGCTTCCATTTGTTCCTGCAAGCGCTTGATTTGCGCCATCATACCGCCGCCTGCTCCACCACCGCCTGCCGGACGGTTAAATCCTTTTGCCATGAGAATCTCCTTTAGTCCATTAATTCTTTTTGATCAGCTTGCCGCCCATTGATATGGCAGCCCGCACCATTCCATCTGCATCAATATCAGGGTCTTCTGCGCCGATACCGGCTTTGCTGCCGACCACGATACATTGAATGTCAATATCCCTTTGCAGCACCTTCTTGATCATCTCCCGGGTCACTGCGATATTCTCTTCATTTTCCATCTTTGACTTCAACACTTCGCTGGAGAAGCCCAGGATGAGCTTGCCGTTCTTTACTTGTAACAAACGCTGAGAGTTGAGCAAAGCTTCAGTTTGCGGATGACGCTGCTTCACTTCAGCGCGGATCTGGCTCCAGGCGGCCTGTATGTCCGCTGAATTCAAGCCCTGGTCACTCGCTGAGGCGTCATCCTGACCTGTTGGCGCAGGGGTCTCAGTGGCGATCGGCTCTGATTTTTTAGCAGCCTGTTTTTCAGACTCAACCGAAGCTATTACAGGTTCGCGGGCATCTACAGGTGCAGGAACTGGATCGACATGCACAGGCATGGATACTTCAGGAATGCGGACTGACTGCGCGGTGACCTGCGCTTCAAGCGGCAGGCACTTCGCAAATGCAATTTCCAGGGGCAGCCCGGGCTGCCAGGAGGTACGCAGGTCATTGATGCCCTCGTTGAAGTGGCTGATCCACTCCATCAATGCAGGCGTGCCAATTAATTGGCTTTGCTGACGCATCAGGTTGCGGGTTTCCTTGGTTGCCTCCACCTGTTTTTCGTTGCCCATGCTCACCAGCAGCAAACCGCGCAGGTAATCTACAACCTGTCTGGCATACTGGCGCGGATCGGAGCCGCTATCCAGTGCCTTGTGAATCGTCTCCAGTCCCTGTGCCATATCATTCTTCTGAATGGAATCCACCAACTTCAGTACCAGGTCATTGGTTGCCGTTCCCAGCACTTCCTGCGCCAGCTCAAGATCGATCTTTTGTCCGGTTGAAGCCAATTGATCGAGCAGCGAAATGGCGTCTCGCAATGCACCGGTGGATTGGCGTGCGATCAGCAGCAGGGCTTCTTCATCCGCATGGATGTGTTCCTGGCGGCATAATTCCTCCAGCGTACTGACGATATCCTTCACCGGAATACGGCGGAACTCGTGCCGCTGGCAGCGCGACATGACCGTAGCAGGGATCTTGTGCACCTCGGTGGTCGCCAGGATGAAGATGGCATGCGGGGGCGGTTCTTCCAGGGTCTTGAGGATCGCGTTGAAGGCTGCCGTCGAGAGCATGTGGACTTCATCGATGATATAGACCTTGTAGCGTCCGTCCGTGGGCGAAAAATTGATCTTGTCGCGCAGGTCGCGTACATCCTCCACACTGGTATTGGAGGCCGCATCGATCTCGATCAGGTCCAGGAAGCGCCCTTCGTTAACTGCCAGGCAATTCTTGCACTCATCACAGGGACGGTTTTCCAGGTCGGGTGACAGGCAGTTGACTGCCTTGGCCAGCAGACGGGCAGTTGTGGTTTTCCCGGTACCGCGCGGTCCGGAGAACAGGTAGGCGTGCCCGACGCGGTCATTCTTGATCGCATTGCGCAGCGTCTGGATGACATGTTCCTGTGCCACCACCTGGTCCCACTTGCGGGGACGCCATTTTCGATAAAGAGCCTGTGTCATTCGGTTTCTTCCATTTCGCCTTTATTGCTGATCGTCAGATTCAAATTTTACCCGATTCCCGCCATTCCATCGTTTCCACGCGGGATTTTTAAGGAATCAAATAGCTCGCACGCAGGTTTCCGCTGGCGTCGAACAAAGAGACCTTTTCTCCCTTGTTCCAAATCAGGGTAGAACTCCCCCAATAAAGGTCGGTGGAACTGTTCTCCCCGCTCATGGAATGAACATACACC
>DAONEZ010000163.1:0-4799 GCA_035403345.1 Anaerolineaceae bacterium | reverse complement strand
ATTATTTACGGTGGTTCCACCATCGCCATGCTGGGGGCGTTTTTCCAGGAGAAGATCACCAGGAATAAATTGATCCGTGAAGGGCTGGTCCGTAAGGGCATCAAGAAGGGGAATTTCTTCCAGGGGCTGGCTGCACTGGTGAGCGACCCGGTCAAGTTCGGACCCACCTGGCAGATGGTGTTCATGAACTTCGGTCAGCGGCGTGGGCATCTTTACCGCGGTTAAATTGGACGAGATCTTCCGCAACTGGCAGTACATGGATGAGCGCTCCATCCTGACCGGTCACTGGCACATCCTTGGGACGTTGACTGCCACCATCCTGCTGCTCTACTACGCCGATCTGGCTGGATTGAAAGGGAAAGTACGGCGCTGGTTCGGCTGGCTGGTCATCCTCTTCTCCGATCTCGCCTTCGGCGCGGTCACGGTTTATGAAATGCGCCGATTGATCACCAGCGAGGGGACCCAGCAACCGCTTATCAACAAGACCACCCTGTTAGGTGATATCGGCCTTGGCACCTTGCTGCTCATCCTGGCTGCGCTGATGGTGTGGCGACTGGCGGATCTATTCAAGAAAAAGGGCAAATGGAGCAGTGAGACAGGCGAACGGTTGGAGAAAAAGGGAGAGGTGAACAAATGAAAAAGCTATTCCTGAGCCTATTCATACTCTGCCTGGTTCTAAGCGCCTGCCAGGAGGTCGATTTCAACAGCACTCCCCCTGTGTTTGATACCGGGGTCGATCCCAATAGCTGGGTCAGCATACCGGCTGGAGATTTCTTGCAGGGGCAATTTAAGGAAGTAATGCCGCTCGATCATTCCTACGAAATCATGGTCACAGACGTGACGAATGCACAATATGCCGAGTACCTGAATGCCGCGCTGGCAGATGACAGTGTAACCATCAGCGATAATGAAGCCCGGGGATACTACCCGGGAGATCAGTTCTCAAGCGGTCGCCATGAAGTAGAGATCACTTCAGGTGACTACATTTATATTCCGGTGAAGGACGATTTCCTGCGCCTGGAGTACGATGGAACTATTTTCACTCCCATCCCGGAGTGGAGCAACCACCCCATGACGATGGTGTCCTGGTTTGGCGCAAAGGGGTACTGCGAATATTACGGTTGGCGGTTACCCACCGAGCTGGAATGGGAAAAAGCAGCCCGCGGCATCGACGGGCGCGCGTTCCCGTGGGGAGACGAGCTCGAACGGAATAATGCCAATTACCTGTCCAGCCGCGACCCGTTCGAGAATATGGCCAGCTTTGGTTCGCGTACGACCCCGGTCGGATTCTACAACGGCAGCACCTATGCCGGATACCAGACCCTGCTCTCCACCAGCCCTTACGGCCTGTACGACATGGCCGGCAACGTCTGGCAGTGGACAGCCAACATCTACCCAAAGCAGCATTATCGCTACATGCGCGGTGGAAACAAGGATTCCTACGAGAACAACCTGCGCGTATGGGTGCGCAACAATGCCACGCCGACCTTTACCAGCCCGGCGGTGGGTTTCCGCTGCGTGCGCGATGGAGACTGACCAGAAGATGCTACCCTTGTTGGCAAAGCTTCGAAATTATTGGACGCTGATCAAGAGCCTGCAGACTGGCTTGTTGACTGTGACCGGTATTGCCGGGTATATGAGTGCACGCTGCCCGGTCATGCATTGGACCACCATGGCAACCTTGATCCTGGCACTCCTGCTGTCCATCAGCGGCAGCACCGTGTTGAACATGTGGTATGACCGCGACATTGACTGTGTGATGAACCGCACGCATCACCGCCCGATCGCCCGCGGCGTGGTTTCACCCAGGGAAGCCTTGACCCTTGGATTGATATTGTCTCTATCCGGAGCAGCCATTGCGCTGAGCATGTCCACCCTATTCGCCCTGGTCATTCTTTCAGGGCTGTTCTTTGACGTAGTGGTTTATACCATCCTGCTGAAAAGAAAAACCTGCTGGTCGATCGTGTGGGGCGGGATTGCAGGCGGCATGCCCATCCTGGCCGGGCGCGCGCTGGGCATGGGTCAGATCGATGGCATTGGCATCCTGTTGTCATTATCTGTGCTTTTCTGGATCCCCACCCATATGCTAACCTTCAGCATCAAATACCACGAAGATTACGCCGCCGCTGGTATTCCCACCTTCCCTTCCACCTACGGCGACCGGGTTTCCCATTTGACCATCGCAGTATCCAGCATCATCGCAGCAGCTCTCATCGGGGTTTCCGCGGTGTTGATCGGAGTACACCAGGGATACCTGCATCTAATGGGAATCCTCTCGGGAATCCTCATGGTACTATGCATCCTGGCGGTGGTTAAGCCTTCCAGAAGATTGAACTTCGGACTCTTTAAATATGCATCGGTATATATGCTGGCAATGATGCTGGCGTTGGCTTTATAAATCTTATTTAGGAGGAATCAAAATGAAATCTGATAGCGGTCTGGCCAAGTTCTTACGTTTCTTTGGCATCCTGTTGATGTCGCTCACGGCTGCCTTTACCGTGATGGGTGGCATCGGCACGTCATGCGCTGCGCTTTTCCCGACCAAATGGGAAAGCATGGCTCCGCTGGCGAAAATGCAATGGTTGTACATCCTCTTCGTGCTGGTGACGACTGCCATTGGAATCCTCATGATCCGCGCCATCGTGCGCCTGGTGCGCGGCAAAGCGGACGGGTATAAATCCGCCTTAATCACCCTCGTCCTCGGCATCGTCGTGGGCATCATCCACATCCTCACCTCCCGCAGCCTGCGCGGCAGTTCCATGCCCGTGGACGCAGTGGTGTACATGACCGTGTTGACACTGGTGGTGTTCCTCCTGTTCCGTCTCCCGCCGGTTTGGAAGGGCGTGGATTACAGCAAGGCCCCGCGCAAAGAACGCCGCAAGACCGGCGGAACCGCCGCCATCGTGACCGGCGCAGCAAGCCTCAGCATTCAATTCGTGATGGCCTCCACACATACCTGGAATGGCGTGAACTTCGCCGATGCATTCCACACTGCCATGACCGTCAGCGGTATCGCACTGCTGGTGTTGGGCACCTGGCTGGTCAGCGGGCTGCGCGTGTCTGTCCAAAAGGAAACTGAGAGTTTGCCTGAATTGAGTTAGGAAGTCGTTCCACATCGTCTCAAAAGATGAAACAGAGCTGGCAACAGCTCTGTTTTGTTTCGACAATTCTCAACCTCGTCTTCACAATTTCTACACATCACCCGGTTATCATAAGGACAGTGAAGAATTAGTTGACCTCTCCTCCTGTGATTGATTCCTCCTCAGTTCATCCCTCCTGCTTCCGGTGAGCAGCCAGGGATGAACCATTTAATCCGAATCTTCTTTCGACCCACATATTTTGCACCATTCTCCACCCGGCCTGCACATTTTCTGCATATTTCAGACCTATCATTACAGATGTGTAAATACGCCCCCAGGAGCGCCCTATGTGCAGGAATAGCAGTGTTGCCTGCTTTCGAGCTTTCTTCTACACAAGTTGTATAAAACGTGAAACCAATGATTCATAATAACTGCTGGCAACCGCATGCCTAAAACTGGTGCTCATACCGCAAAAAACAACAAAGTGTGCGCTCGCTGCACCCCTATCAACCCCGGCTTCCTGAGACAGTACGTCAGTATTGTTGTGATAACCTTGTTTGCATATTTTCAAATGTAGGTGATAATACGAAAGAAATGGCAAAAAAAATCTTAGTAATTGACGACGAACCCAAAATCGTGGAAATCTGCCAGGATTACCTCAAAGCCTCAGGTTTCGATGTGCTCGGCGCCGGCAGCGGTGCGGAAGGCCTCAGCAAGTTTCACCGTGAGAAACCTGACCTGGTGGTGCTCGATTTGATGTTGCCAGAGATGAACGGGCTGGACGTGTGCCGGGAGATTCGCCGCGAGACGAACACTCCCATCATCATGCTCACAGCCCGCGTGGAGGAAAGCGACAAACTCATCGGCCTCGAATTGGGTGCGGATGATTACATCACCAAACCCTTCAGCCCGCGTGAGTTAGTGGCTCGCGTGCGCACCGTGCTGCGCCGCGTCCAGGGAGATGTGCCCACCGAGATCCTCCGCGTGGGAGATGTGGTGCTCGACCGCAACCGTTACGTGATAATTATCAAGGAAAGAGAGATTCCGCTCACACCCACCGAGTTTGAGATCCTGGCCACGCTGGCTAGCCAGCCGGGGCGAATCTTCTCACGCTCACAACTGCTGATTGCAGTGCGCGGGGTATCCTTTGAAAGTTACGAGCGTGCCATTGATTCACACATCCGCAACCTGCGCAAGAAGCTGAGCCCCGAGAACAACGAACCGGAATTGATCGTGACCGTACACGGGGTTGGCTATAAGTTTGCCTCCTATTCGGGTGTTCATGGCTGATACACGTAAAAACTCGATGAAATCCATCCAACGCCGCCTGATCCTGATCCTGGTCAGGGCTTTCCTGGTTGTAGTGGCTGTGGGGATGTTTGCGCTCATCGGGTTCACGATATTTCAGATCAACCGCAACACGCGTGACAACCCTTTTTACCGCGACCCGAACGGTATCATCCTGGAAGCTTACTACATGGGCAGGGGCAGTTGGGACGGGATCGAACAGGTGATCGACCCCATCAGCAATCCCAATTCCGGCTTATTGAGCGCGGATTGGCAGCGCTCGATCCTGCTGGACCAGGACGGCGATATCATCATGTATTACGGCAAATACCCGGCTGCCCATGACATGACCACCATGCATCTTCCTGTTGAGATCGAGAGCATGACCCTCTCCGCCAACGGAGAGGTCATTGGCAGGTTGATCACCGAGAA
>DAONEZ010000162.1:0-4822 GCA_035403345.1 Anaerolineaceae bacterium | reverse complement strand
CGTGATGGGCGACCTGAACACCCGCCGCGCGCGCATCCAGGGTATGGAGACCGAGAAAGGTCACTCTGTGGTGACCGCTCATATCCCCCTGGCTGAAATGCTGCGCTATACCACCATCCTGCGCTCCATCACTGGCGGACGCGGATACTTCTCAATGGAATTCGACCACACCGAGGTCGTCCCGGCGCATATCGCCCAGGTGGTGATTGACGCCCGCACCAAGGAACTCGAAGCCAGGAGAGAAGAGTAACTCAAGAGTAAAAACTGAAGCTGGGCGGATGATCACCGCCCGGCTTTTTGTTTGCTTGACGAAGGGATATCCCTCTGGTAACCTTGAACAATAATTCAGGACGAATCCAACATGAGTGACTTGGAGTCTTTTCTTGAAACCACCTGGGAGAACATTCTCTCCCGGGATGAGACACGCATCAAGGCAACCTTTCTGGCACTGTCGATTCCCGACCGTGAAGTGGTGAAATCTCATCTGAAGAAAATGACCACGGAAGAAGGCTGGCACGCGGAACAGGTTGCTTCAGCCCGAATTGCCCTCCAGGCGATCACACAATTGCGGAGAAAACGGCATGGACATTAGCGAATTAACCGAGGAAATGAACCGGTTTGTAACAGCCAAGGGCTGGTATACGCCTGAAAGTGCCCGGCCGCAAACCCCGCGCAACCTGGCGATCTCGCTCTCGCTGGAAGCCAACGAGGTGCTGGAAAAATTCCAATGGAAGGAAGAAATCCAGGATCAACAGGGGCTGGCAGGTGAGTTGGCGGATGTAACGCTCTACCTGCTGCAATTGGCGCATGTGTCCGGGATCGACCTGGAGGCAGCCGTACTGGAGAAACTGAAAACCAATTACGACCGCACCTGGGATACTGACGCGTCCGGAAAGGCAGATCTGGCATGAAAGTGGCCGTCTTCGGCGGAGCCTCCGCGAAACCGGGCGATGCGGTGTACGAGGATGCCAGGCGTCTTGGCGTGCTGCTGGCAACTGCCGGCTACACCGTGATGACCGGTGGCTATATCGGGGTCATGGAAGCGGCCTCGCGCGGGGCTAACACGGCCGGCGGGCATGTCATCGGCGTGACCTGCAAGGAGATCGAACGCTGGCGCGGCAGCAGCGCTAATCCGTGGGTCAAGGAAGAATGGTCGTTTGAAACTCTGCGCGAACGCATGTACACGCTCATAGACGCTTGCGATGCCGCAGTGGTTATGGCCGGCGGGGTCGGTACCCTGGCTGAGCTGGCAGTCATGTGGAATGAACAGTTCATAAATGGCAACCCTGCTAAACCTCTGGTCCTGGTCGGAGCAGGCTGGCAGGATATGCTGGAGCACTTTTTCGCTGATTTTGGCGCATTTATCAAACCACCCGACCGCACCCTGGTCCGGATCGTCCCGGATATCAACGCGGTATTGGCAGTATTACAATAAACTCCTATCAAAGATACAGGACAGGCAGATGAGCAACGAAAAATTAACCACCCGAAATGAGAACTATTCTGAATGGTACAACCAGGTCATCCAACGTGCTGAGATGGCTGATTATGCCCCGGTGCGCGGCTGCATGGTCGTGCGGCCTTATGGCTGGGCGTTGTGGGAAAACATCCAGCAGGCGTTGGATTCCAGGTTCAAAGCCAGCGGACATGTAAATGCCGCCTTCCCGCTCTTCATCCCTATGTCCTTTTTGGAAAAGGAAAAAGAGCATGTGGAGGGTTTTTCACCGGAACTGGCAGTGGTAACCATCGGCGGCGGAGAGAAGCTGGAAGAACCCCTGGTGGTGCGACCCACTTCCGAGACCATCATCGGCTACATGTATTCCAAGTGGATCAAATCCTGGCGCGACCTGCCTGTACTGATCAACCAGTGGGGCAACGTAGTTCGGTGGGAGATGCGCACGCGCCTGTTCCTGCGCACGCTCGAGTTCTACTGGCAGGAAGGTCACACCGCCCACGCCAGCCTGAAAGAAGCTGAAGAAGAAACCCGCCGCATGCTGGATACTTATACCGATTTCGCGGTCAACGAAGCCGCCGTGCCCGTCATTCCCGGACGCAAGAGCAATACCGAAAAATTTGCCGGTGCAGTGCACTCCTATTCCATCGAAGCCATGATGGGCGATACCAAAGCCCTGCAGGCAGGCACCTCTCATCTGCTCGGTCAGAACTTCGCCAAAGCCTTCAATATCCAATACCTCGACGTGAACAACGAGCTGCAGTATTGCTATACCACCTCATGGGGCGTTTCCACGCGCTTCATCGGTGCCATCATTATGACGCATGGCGATGACCAGGGTCTGATCCTGCCGCCGCGCCTTGCTCCCATCCAGGTCGTCATTGTCCCCATATACAAGAATGACGAAGAACGCAGCAAGGTCATGCAGGTGGTGGAAAAGCTCCAGCAGGAGCTGAAAGCCTTCCGGGTCAAGGTGGATAACCGTACCGAGCTGACCCCCGGCTTCAAGTTCAACGACTGGGAAATGCGCGGCGTACCGCTGCGCCTGGAAGTTGGACCCAAGGACGTGGAGAAAGGCTCCGTCATGGCAGCCCGGCGCGATATCCCCGGGCGCGATGGCAAGACCATCCTGCCGCAGGAGAACCTGGCAGTCTCGGTGGGTGCACTGCTCGACACCATCCAAACCGCCTTGCTTGAACACGCCATTGCTTTCCGCGACAGCCACATCCACGACCCCGCCGATTATGAAAGCCTGAAACAGGTTGTGAAGGATGGCTGGGCGCTCTCCTGGTGGTGTGGAGACCCCGCCTGCGAGGCCAAAGTCAAGGAAGATACCAAAGCTAGTACGCGCTGCATCCCCCTGGAGCAGCCCGGCGGCACTGGAAAGTGCATCGTGTGCGGCAAAGATGCCGCTGAAAAGGTGTACTTCGCCAAAGCTTATTAGGGTGACCTGGAATGCCCGCCATAGACCTGACCCGCTTGCGCACAAAAATCGCGCTGCTGAAAGCCCTTTACGACTTCCCCACGGAGTTCATACAGGACCTGCGCGAACTCTTCCGGTCTTATGCGGGCACCCCCTCATCCAGTAATGCCAACTTGAGAACCACATCTCAGAGCGCGGCATTCAACAGCCCGGCGCTGCTCAGCCGTGAGATCGAGCTGGCATTCTCGAAGCATCCTGTGGAATCTCCGCATCAGACATTGCAGGTCGTCGATGTGTTGTGGAAGCAACCGGAAAACGAACTGCGCCGCCTGGCAATCTACTTGCTCTCCAGGATGGCAGTTGATCACAATGAGGCAATCGTGGAACGCACGCTGCTGTGGTCGCAAGCCCCGGACTCATCATCACTGACCCCTTACCTGTTGCAGCAAGCCTGTAAAGCCGTGCGGCGGGAGAATCCGCAGGACTGGTTGACGCTCCTGAATGGTTGGAAAACCGAAGCTGATCCAACAAAGAAACATATGACCTTGCGCGGGCTGATTCCACTCATCCAGGATGCGGATTATGACAACCTCCCGGAGCTTTTTACTTATCTAATATCCTTCTTCGCTGAGTTCGATGTTCAGCTTCAAAATGACCTGAGATCTGTCCTGCTGGCCTTATCCGCCAGGTCAGAAGTGGAGACCCTTTACTTCCTGAAACAAATGATCGCGCTATATCCCACGCCTGCCCTGGGCCGATTCCTGAGGCAATCCCTGGAGCAATTCCCGGAGCGCACCCAAAGCTCGCTGCGCGAAGCCATGCGCGAACAAACTGACCTCAAGTAAAGGCTGATCTTGTTCAGACGCAAGGACGGTAAGAAATCGATTTATGTGCTAATTGAGTATTCCGTGATGTTAGTGGACAGGTGATATTTACTCAGCAAAATTCTCGCAAATTCGCGGATGAGTTATTGATATTTCGCGGATAAATATCTTCTCAACTTTCTGGTATAATTCCTGCCGATGACTCGACCTGTCTGCGGAGGAATCTGCGGACATGGCGACATGCCAAATCTATTTTAGGAGCACTGTCATGGGATTGACAACCGAAGAGAAACAAAAGATCATCAATGAGTACCACCTGCATGATTCGGACACCGGATCCGCTGTCGTTCAGATCGCGATCCTCTCCACCCGCATCAAGCAACTGACCGAGCACTTGCGCGCTAACAAGCTGGATAACTCCAGCCGCCGCGGTCTGCTCAAAATGGTTGGACAGCGAAGGCGATTGCTGGCGTACCTGCGCCGGACCGATTTCGCACGGTTCACTGCGATCACCGAGAAGCTGAGCATCCGCACCCGGTAAGCACCCGAAAGGAGTAGATGGCAGGAACATCCCCATCTACTCCTTTTACTGACTGAACGGAGCGGAATATCATAGCCGCCGGTTGGGTATTGAAAAATGACGAGGACAACCTGGTCCTCCTCGGTTTTCAGTTCCTAACCGGGCGGAAATATTATTTTAGGAGCAAAAATGAAACCAGAAAGTAAGAAATTCATCGCCACCGTTGGAGGCCGTCCTCTCACGTTTGAAACCGGCAAACTTGCCGCTCAAGCAGGCGGCGCAGTAACGGTACAGTTCGGCGAAACCGTTGTGTTCGCGGCTGCCACCATGGGCAACGAGCCCCGTGAAGGTCAGGACTTCTTCCCCCTGACCGTCGAATACGAAGAGAAAATGTACGCCGGCGGACGCATCCCCGGATCATTCTTCCGCCGCGAAGGCCGCCCCGGAACGGATGCCATCCTGGTCTCCCGCTTGACCGACCGCCCTCTGCGCCCTTTGTTCAACCAGGACATGCGCAATGAGGTTCAGGTGGTCATGTTCTCCCTTTCAGCCGATTGGGAAAACCCCCTGGACGTTCTGGCCATCAATGCCGCATCTGCAGC
>DAONEZ010000161.1:0-4849 GCA_035403345.1 Anaerolineaceae bacterium | reverse complement strand
TGCTGCGGCGTGCCATCGTGGCCGACCGACTGTTCTCGTCCATCATATTCACTGGTCCGCCCGGCACGGGCAAGACCACCCTGGCGCGCCTGATCGCTGCGCACACCCAGGCACACTTCGAGAGCATCTCCGCGGTGCTGGCCGGCGTGGCAGACCTTCGCAGACTGATCGCGGAGGCTACCGACCGACGCCGCCTGTACCGCAAGCGCACCATCCTCTTCATCGACGAGGTGCATCGCTGGAACAAAGCTCAGCAGGATGCCCTGCTGCCGCACGTGGAGAACGGCATGGTCACGCTCATCGGTGCGACCACCGAGAACCCCTATTTCGACGTGATCCCGGCGCTGGTCTCCCGTTCGCGCATCTTCCAGCTTGAACCGCTCACCCAGGCGCAACTGAACATCATCTTCGACCACGCCTTGACGGACAAAGAATACGGTTACGGCAAGCGCAACATCCAGGTGGATACGGACGCGCGAGACCACCTGACCTACCTGGCCAACGGCGACGCCCGCAACCTGCTCAACGCCCTCGAACTGGCCGTGGAGAGCACCCCGCCGGATGCACAGGGCTGCATACACGTGACCCTGGACGTGGCGCAGGAATCCATCCAGAAGCGCGCCCTGCTATATGACCGCATGGGCGACGCGCATTATGACACCATTTCAGCCTTCATTAAATCCGTTCGCGGCTCAGACCCCGACGCCGCGCTGTACTGGCTGGCCAAGATGATACTGGCTGGCGAAGACCCGCGCTTCATCCTGCGCCGGTTGATCGTGCTTTCAGGCGAGGATATCGGCCTGGCGGATCCGCATGCCGTGCAGGTGGTCTCCGCGGCCGCCTATGCCTTCGAGTACATCGGCATGCCTGAAGGGATCTACCCCATTGTGGAAGCCACGCTCTACCTTGCCACCGCACCCAAATCCAACTCGGCCGGGTCCTTCTTCCGCGTCAAGGAACACATTGAACAGCACGGCACTGACCCCGTACCCGTGCACCTGATGGACGCCAACCGCGATGCCAAGGGCTTCGGGCATGGCGCGGGTTACCAGTATCCGCACCTGTTCGAAGGGCATTTCATCCCGCAACAATACCTGCCCAAAGAGGTATTGGGGCAGTACTTTTATTCACCGTCCGACCAGGGTTATGAAAAGGGCGCGGCCGAGCGCGTGGAGAAATGGCGCCAGGCACAGGCCAAGGTTCTGGGGATTGAATATCCGCCGATGAACGAAGAGAATAAGGATTGAGTTTCTTCTGATCAGCAACTATCGGATAATAGTAAATGTTTGAAGCATCTACCCTCACCCTGCCCTCTCCCGAAATCGGGAGAGGGAAAATCATGTAACTCGAAAATTAAAGATGTTCTAAGTAATCAAGAATCAATGAATTGCTGCTTTTTCGATCAATCCAGGTGTTAAAGCCCTCTCCCAGCATGGGAGAGGGTTGGGTGAGGGCGATTTTGATCCTCTTAGTTTCACAATTTTTTCAGGATTAACATTTTAATTCAACCTGTTTTTCGCAGGCTCCCGATCAGATACGGAATCGCCTTCTTCACTGCTATGGCGCGATGGCTGAAGACATTCTTGCCATGCAGGTCCAGCTCCGCCAGGCGCTTGTCTGCCGCCGGGATCCAAAACAAGCGATCATAACCGAAACCGTGCTCACCGCGTTCTTCAGTGACGATCTCGCCGTAAACGTCGCCGTCAAAGTATTCGATCTCGCTACCGGGAATCGCCACCGCCACGCAGCAATGAAAGTGCGCCAACCAGGGATGCGGCTTGCCGCTCAGTTCCGCCAGCAACTTCGCCCGCCGGTCGGCATCCGTTGCCCCGGGAATGGGTGAATAGCGCGCGGAGTGCAGCCCCGGACGTCCCTCCAGCAGGTCCACCTCCAGCCCGGTATCGTCCGCGAGCACGGGCAGCCCGCTGGCCAGGCAATAGGCAGCGGCCTTCTTGCCGGCGTTCTCTCGGTAAGTGAGTCCGTCCTCATCAACGCTCAGATCCAGCCTGAGGTCATCCGGGGTGACCAGGGATAACCCTGTATCCTCCAGCAAAGCGCGGAACTCACGCAGTTTTCCCTTGTTGGTGGACGCGATCAGCAGGTCAGGAGTGGAATTATTCTTAATATTTATCATAATTATGATAATAAATTGACTTCTTTAAGTCGCTATGCTATAATCTGTGCGTCGCAATTATATCCTTTTTACCGATAATGACCTGTGGCTAACCCGCATTCTCCCTTCAAGATCAATGTAGGCTTCTTTAACAACCTGCCCATTGGCAGTTTTCGCGATATCCATTTCGATTCACCCAGTGTTCACTTCCCGCCTGACCTTGATGTGACCGGTCTGACTGGCAGTGTGCATATCTCCCGCACCCCGCAAGGCTTGTTCTTCGAGGGAGCGTTCCAGGCCGATATGCCCTCAGAATGTGTGCGTTGTTTGGAACCGTTTGTTCAGCATCTGGATGTTAATTTTGAAGAAGTGTTCGCCTATAAATCGCACACTTTTACTGAGTCCAACTTGTACGTCCCCGAGGACGGCAACATTGACCTCGGTCCAATTGTCAGAGAGTACTTGATGCTCGATAACCCTATCAAACCACTCTGCAGGCCGGATTGCAGGGGGTTATGTATTATTTGCGGGGAGAACCTGAATACCAGTACGTGTGAGCACGACGCAAGGATCAAACTCGAATAAGTTTTTTGTAATACAGTAAGGGGTTTTTAATATAAATTTCGAATTCTAGGAGAGCGTCAGTGGCGAATCCAGGAAGACGAACAAAGAACATCGAAATTCTTAATCTGTTGCTCGAAAAAGCAGATGTCCAGGGGTACCTCACCACCGAAGATTTGATGGAATTCTACCCGGACGTTTCCCGCGATGCCGAGCGCATCGAAGCCGTGCTGGTAGCCCTGCGCCGCCGCGGTGTGGAAGTGCTGGACAACGAGACCGACACGGACACTGAGGAACGCGATTCCATCAGTCCGCTGACAGATATGGATACGTTCTCAAACCTCGAGAGCATATCATCAGACGACACCATCGGTCTCTACCTGAAAGAAATGTCGCGCGTCCCCTTGTTGAATATGGACGAGGAGATCGATATTGCCCGTCGCATCGAAGCCGGACGCGCGAGCAAACGCGAGTTGGATTGCGACCGGGAGAAAGCTCCCAAGCAGCAAAAACGCCTGCTTGAACAACGCATTGAAGACGGTGACGAAGCCCGCGACCATCTGATCAAAGCCAACACCCGCCTGGTGGTGAGCGTTGCCAAGCGTTACATGGGGCGCGGTGTGCCTTTCCTTGACCTCATCCAGGAAGGAAACCTGGGCCTGATGAAGGCAGTGGAGAAATTCGATTACCATCGCGGCTTTCGTTTCTCGACCTATGCCACCTGGTGGATCCGCCAGACCATCACCCGTTCCATCGCCGACCAGGGCCGCACCATCCGCGTGCCGGTGCACATGGTTGACCGCATTCGCCAGTTATACAAAGTGACCCACGAAATGGAACAAAACATGGGCCGCATGCCAACCAACGAAGAATTGGCGGAACGGCTGGAGACCACCACTTCCAAGATCGAATGGATGCTGCGGGTTTCCTGGCTGCCGCTCTCACTGGAAAGCCCGATCAACGACGAGGAAGAGGATTCCGAACTCGGCCAGTTCGTCGAGGACCAGGTCACGCCCACGCCGTCGCAGAGCGCATACTCCAAGTTGCTGCGGGAAAAGATTGAGGAAGTTCTGGAGACACTGCCACCGCGTGAAGCACGCATCCTGCGGCTGCGTTTTGGTCTCGAAAATGGACACAACTACACCCTGGAGGAAGTGGGGGATAAGTTCGGGCTCACGCGTGAACGCATCCGCCAGATCGAAAGCAAAGCCCTGCGCCGCCTGCGCCACCCCCGCCGCGCCAGGCAATTACGCGAATACTTATAAAAAACTCACACCGCCTCAAAAGGCGGTGTGTTTTTCTCTAGATCTCAGGTTGTTGTTGCTTCCAGCGGAGAACGGATTCCTTGATCAATTGACGCACCTGTGGATAAGGCACTTCTTCCACACTGTGGAATACCTGCTCTCCGACGCTCACCACAACCCCCTCCGCCTGGTCATCATGGATAGCGATCCGCTCGTTTTCCAGGCCGCTGCCCTGGATCAACCCCTGCAGGATCAGGTTGACCTGTTCAGTCACGCTCTCGGCAGGTTGCTCACTTGCCGGTTCTAATTCGGGAGCAATCTCCTCGGCAGGCTCGGTGGCGGGTTGCTCGCTTGACGGTTCTGTTTCAGAAGAAATCTCCTCAGCAGACTCGTCGGCAAGTTCTTCCGTGATGGAACCTTCAGTTGCAACCGTCTCAACGGTAGTGTCGATTACCGGTTCCTCCTCAGTTGGCGTCACTACCTGTGTCTCAGCCAATTCGACCTGTTCACCTGCAGTCACGGCTTGAGTCTCCACTACTGCCGCTCCCGCAACCACGGCTGTGCCTGCAAGTACCGTCTCAGCCAGGTCAGCCGCAGGCTCACCTGATATAGTCTCTACTACTGGTTGAGCCTCTTTTACTGCGATGGATTGCTCCAGGTCAGCCAGGATGGGCGGGGTGGCGGGCAGCACGTCACTCTCGTATTGCCATCCAGCTCCAGGAGCTGTCGCCGGCTCAGTGGTTGGCTCCTCTTCGCTCCACCTGGTCCATAACTGCTGCAGGTAACCCACCCGCCGTTTCTGATCCTTGGAAAGGGATTTGAACTCCCGGTGGAACTCATTATCCATTTCAGTGATCAGCGAGTTTTGGGCCGGGTTCACCCACAAGCGCGTCTCATCAAAGAACCCCTGTTTCAGCATGTCCTCAGGCGG
>DAONEZ010000160.1:1433-4850 GCA_035403345.1 Anaerolineaceae bacterium | reverse complement strand
GGCGATGTCATTCACATCCACCACCTCATCTAACTTGTGTTCGGCTTCCCACTGGTCGCGCTTGGCGTTGAACTCGTCTTCAATGCGCAGCCGGTCGGCTTTCATACGTGCGGCGCGTTCATAATCGCGCTCGACGCCAGCCTGTTCTTCTTCTGCACGCAGGCGGTCCACTTCGGTTTTCATTTTCTTGAGGTCGGGCGGCAGGGAATAGAGGGCCACGCGTAACTTGGCAGCCGCTTCATCCATCAGGTCAATGGCTTTATCCGGCAGGTGCCGGTCGGTGACGTAACGTGAGCTCAGTTTTACGGCGGCTGCCAGGGCTTCATCGGTGATGTGCACTTTGTGATGGGCTTCATAGCGGTCGCGTAATCCCATGAGGATCTTGAGCGTGTCGTCCTGCGACGGCTCTTCCACGAAAACAGGCGCGAAGCGGCGTTCAAGCGCGGCGTCTTTTTCGATATGTTTCTGGTATTCGTCCAGGGTGGTCGCGCCAATACACTGCAACTCACCGCGGGACAGGGCAGGTTTGAGCATGTTGGAGGCGTCCATGGCTCCCTGGGCTGCTCCTGCGCCGACCACGGTATGTAACTCATCAATAAAGAGGATGATCTCACCGCTTGAGCGTTGTACTTCCTCGATGGAAGCTTTGAGCCTTTCTTCGAATTCGCCGCGGAAGCGGGAGCCGGCGATCATGGCACCCAGGTCCAGCGAGATGACCTTTTTCCCGCTCAGGATTTCGGGCACGTCGTTACTGGCGATCTTCTGCGCCAATCCTTCCACGATGGCAGTCTTGCCCACGCCAGCCTCGCCAATGATGACCGGGTTGTTCTTGGTGCGGCGCGAAAGGATCTGCATAACCCGCAGGATCTCGGTATCACGACCAATGACAGGGTCAAGCTTGCCTTCACGGGCCTGCTGGGTGAGGTCACGCGAGTATTTTTCCAGGGTGCGGTAGCGCGTTTCGGCTTGCGGGTCGGTCACGCGCTGCCCGCCGCGCAATTGGGTGATAGCCTCGATCACGCGTTCGCGGGTGAGTCCTGTGGTCTCAAGCAGGCGGGCTGCCGGGGTGTTCTTTTCGCCGAGTATAGCGAGGAAAAGGTGTTCGGTGGAGATGTACTCATCCTTAAGTTTGCTGGCTTCTTCATTGGCAACGTCAATGATGCGCTTGACGCGCGGGGTGATGAAGATCTGCCCGGCACCGCCGCCAAAAATGCTGGCCTTGGGGCTGGTCTTCAGGATGTAATCCAGGCGTTCTGCCAGGATCTGCGGGTCAACTTTCAAAATCTCAAGGATCTGAGGAACGACTCCCTGCGGCTGCTCGATGAGCGCGAGCAGGAGGTGTTCTGTATCGATCTGGTTATGTCCATAGCGCTGAATGATCTCGGAAGCGCGTTGGGCGGCTTCCTGTGCTCTTTCAGTAAATCGGTCAAATCTCATCATAATTGGCTCCGAGTAGTATACAAGTGTTAATTCAAGTCATTATAGCATTTAGCATATCAGAGAATTCAAAGAATTGTATTAGAACCATATCAGTAACCTGATACAGGGTTGGTGAGTAATCGCAACTTTCGAGGTTTGATGCGGTGTAAAATAAGCTCACATCATGCCATTCGACCCTCACATCCGGCCCGTAAATTTGCGCAAGGACCTGGCTGCCATTGCTGACCTGGTGGATGTTTGCTTTTCCCCTACCATGGACGTGGAGGGTTTCGATTACTTGCGTCATATCCGCCAGATCGCGGGTAGCATGGGTATGTACCTTTCGGAGACTGCCACCCCGGAGAATTCGCACCTGCCATTCCAGGGGTATGTATGGGTGGAAGACGGCAAACTGATCGGCAACCTGACCTTGATAAACGTTCGAAAAGGGGAGCGGGGGCATTACCTGATTGCCAATGTGGCCACCCATCCGGCACAGCGCGGAAGGGGCATCGCACGCCAATTGACCGCCAGGGCCATCGCGCATGTGCGCGAACACAATGGAAAGAAGATCTTCCTGCAGGTGCGCGAGGATAATCCCACGGCCCATAATATATACAAAGATTTCGAATTCACAGAAGATACTCGCCGCACCACCTATGTGAACGCTGGAGCAGGCAGATGGTCAGCCCCAGACCTCACGCCTGGGGTTGAGGTAACCCGGCGCAGGCGCGAGGATTGGGATATGCAAATGAAATGGCTTGCAGAGACACATGGGAGTTACGCCTGGAATATGCCTTTGCAGATCTCGCGTTTCGAACCCGGTTTTTGGCCGGCTTTGAGCGTCTATCTGCAGGGTGGAGTGCTGCGCAGTTGGTCGGTCCGGCAGGCGGGGGAGTTGATCGGTGCGGCCACCTGGGAAAAGGGAATTTCGGTAGCGGATTACCTGTGGATCGGAACCTCAAACGAGCATGACGATGTGGTGATCCGGGCTTTACTTCCTGAGGTCAGGCGGGCATTATTCAACCGCAAGTTCCAGGTCAATTACCCGGCGGATCGAGGCTCACAGGCTTTCCTTGAATCCGATATGAAAAAAGTGCACACGTTGATCTGGATGAGCCGCGAAATATCGACCGAACCGGAGCTTTCGTTACAACTTTTCTGACAGAATCTGCGTAGAGTATTATGAGAGGATAAACATGAATAAATTCATCATTCGAGTTCTAATTAATGCCGGTGCGCTCTTCCTGGCTGTTTACCTGCTTCAACCGCATATTGTCATGCAGAATAATGCCTGGTATGCCTACCTCGTATTGGGGTTGATCTTCGGGCTGGTGAACGCCTTGATCCGCCCGCTCCTGATGGTTGTCAGTTGCCCGCTGATCGTATTGACCCTGGGACTGGGAACCCTGTTGGTGAACACAGCCATGTTCTTGCTCAGCGGCTGGTTTGGGCGCATCATCAACATCGGTTTCACCATTACCGAAAACAGGTTTCTGTACGCTTTCCTGGGAGCGCTGATTGTCTCCCTGGTGAGTTTCCTGCTAAACGCCATCTTCCAGACCAACAAATCTCGCTCCTAATAAAAATCAGAGCCTCGCCGGCTCTGATTTATTTTATTAAGGGGTTGACTGGGTAGCAACCCATTCCCAATTCTGCTCATCCCATGTGTAGAGTACAACGCCATCCGCATCCAGCAAAACCCATTTGTCATCGAAATCCTTTGTTGGCGTCACCTGCGCTCCAATTTGTGCCTGAAGATCCTCATTCACATAGGGGATCCAAAGCAGCCCATCTTCGCTGAGTTGATAAATAAATTTATCTGTTTTATCAACCAGCACCCGGCTCTCAGCATAGTAGGTCAATCCCTCCGGAATGGCGGGCAGGTTTGCCGGCGAGGAAGCTTCTATCGTGGGGATGGCGAATTTGAGCACATAGTTGTTTCCGGCGTCTGTCACCCAGATGGCTCCAGTTGAGTCCACCGTGATCCCGCTTGGG
>DAONEZ010000160.1:0-1423 GCA_035403345.1 Anaerolineaceae bacterium | reverse complement strand
GGGGCGCCAAAGCCGTCAATTCCCGCGCTGGGTTCTCCCCAACCGCGCACAAAGTCACCTGTTGTCGTGAACTGCAGCACGCGGAAGGCATCCGGGTCGGTGATGTACACGTTGCCGGCATGGTCCAGCGCCAGGAAGGGGTCGCTATTGACGGAGCGCCCAAACCAGGCTTCCACCTGCCAGCTTCTTGCCACCTGGTAGCCGCCGGCATCGGTTGGCTCGAACACCTGGATGCGCTGATTCCATGTATCCGCCACGTAGATCAACCCGTCGTCATCCACTGCAATCCCGACCGGTTCGTCGAATTCGCCTTCATTAACGCCGTTGTAACCGAATTGGGTCTGGAATTTGCCCTTGTCATCGAAAACTACTACGCGGTTGTTTCCGGTATCAGCCACAAATACCCAGCCGTTTTTGTCGGTAGCCACACCGCGCGGACCCCAATAGGTGGTAGGGGAATCCGCAGGACCCGGGTCGCCCCACATGGTGATGAACTTGCCCTCAGGACTAAACTTTTGAATGCGGTAATTCCAGGTATCAGCCACGTACACGGATCCATCTGGCGCGACCGCAACCCCCCATGGCTCGTTGAACGTGCTGCCGGGGGCGGAACCGGCATCTACGCTGCCGTAGGAACCCCAACTGAGCAGGAATTTGCCATCGCTGGTAAATTTTTGGATGCGGTTGTTGCGTGAATCTGCAACAAACACCGAACCATCCGGCGCGACTGCGATCCCGCGTGGGATGGAGAATTGACCCTCTTCAGCGCCGGTTGCCCCAAAGTAGCTTGCGGGAATCAGGCTGACGTATTTGCCTTCATAAGGGTCGGTGCTCTCTGTAATGGTCTGTGAGGGCAAGGTGCCATAACTCCAGATCTGGGCTACGATATCTTTCTTAATGAAAAGGTGAATTCCAGCAGAGGGTTGCCAGGTTTCCAGTGTCAAACCGGAGTTATTCGCCAGGGCGGCATATTGGCTGTAATCCTTGTTGAACCAGATCTTGAAGATCGCCTGGCGCATGGCAGGGTTCTTGATGCCTTCCCACAGTCCTTTCCAGGACAGGTTGAAATAATCCTGCATTGGCCAGACCAACCGGGTGTACTTCGTGTCGGTGTAGCCGTCCTTCAGGATCGCCAGGGTCTTGGAATACTGTTCATCATCGCTGATCACGATGGGATAATTTAAAAGGTCACGAGTCAACTGGTCTTTGAGCCAGGTCTTGTTGGGGTAATCGCGGAAATACCACCAATACGGATATAACGCGTCGCCAATGTAGGCTACCTGGATGTTTTTACCGCCAGTCGTGCGTAGAGAAATATCCTCTACCTGTTCCAGAACATCCTTGGGACCTTGTGCCGAGTGAGCGTACACCAGGAATTCCTTACCATTGTCATAGTTAATATAACTGGCCTGGTAAGCTGATC
>DAONEZ010000159.1:0-4861 GCA_035403345.1 Anaerolineaceae bacterium | reverse complement strand
TTTGAATCGTTTTAGCGTGAATTTCAAAGAAGCCGAACACGTGGAACAGGCGATCGCTGAAGCCGATGTTATCCTGGTGGAGCCAGTGGTTCAACCGGACTACACCAAGTCCCGCCAGGAAGCAGGCGATCATGGGCTGACACCTGCCAACTACAAGATCACGCGGGAATTGCTATCCACTAAAGCCAAATCTGATGCTATACTTTTACACTCACTGCCGCGCATGGATGAGATCCCTACGGATGTGGACATCACCCGCTGGTCGCGTTACTGGCAGGAGGCTTTCAACGGAGTCGTTATGCGTATGGCATTGCTGGCTCTTGTTTTGGGTAAGATGGAATAACCCTAAATACTTTTTGGAGGAGATATGCAAACTTTTCTTCATGGACGGGATCTGATCGGTGACCTTGATTTCTCGAAAGAGGAAGTCGAGACCGTGTTGGACGTTGCGTTCGATCTCAAGCGAAAGCGGGCATTGAATGAATTGACCCCTTATCTGCGCGATAAAGTGCTGGCGATGTTGTTCTTCTTCAGTAGTACGCGCACCCGCGGCTCATTTGAAGCCGGGATGGCTCACCTGGGAGGACATGCTGCATTCATTGAGTCCCGCACCACCCAAATTTCGCACGGGGATACCCCCAAGGAAATTGGTGAGATCTTTGGACGCTATTTTGATGGCATTTCCATCCGCCATGTGGACTGGGGCATCGGGAATGGGTATTTGAATGAAGTCGCCAAGGCTTCACGCGTGCCGGTGTTGAACATGCAGTGCGATGTTTACCATCCATTTCAGTGCCTGGCTGACCTGATGACCATCATGGAGAAAAAAGGCCGCGATCTGCGCCGGAAGAAGATGGTGGTCTCATGGGCGTACGCTGCTTCATATCAGAAACCCATGTCTGTGCCTCATTCACTGGTGCTGCAAATGCCGCGCTTTGGCATGGATGTCGTCCTGGCTCACCCGCCTGAATTTAAGCTGATGCCTGAAATCATGGATCAGGCCCGAGAACAGGCGCGAAAATTTGGCACCGGCTTTGAAGTAGTCGATGACATGGATGAAGCTTTCAAGGATGCTGATATCGTTTATGCCAAGTCCTGGGGTGCCATGGTGCATACACCTGACGCGGAAGAAGGTGCGAAGATCATCAAGAAATATGAGAGCTGGATCACCGACGAACGCAGGATGAAACTGGCCAAGCCGGATGCCATTTATATGCACCCGCTGCCCGCGGACCGCAACATTGAAGTGACCGACGGGGTCATGGATGGACCGCAATCCGTAGTTTATGATGAAGCCGAGAACCGCATGCACGTGCAGGAAGCGGTCATGGCTTTAACCATGAGTTAAAATAATATTAGATTGAAAGGGATCATTTAGCATGGCAAAGAAATTAGCAGTAGTAGCAGTAGGCGGTAATTCCCTCATCCTTGACCCCAAAAAGGTGACGGTTGAGGATCAGTATATCGCAGCGGCAGAGACAACCAAGCATATCGCGGATATGATCGAAGCAGGTTGGGATGTGGCGATTGGCCACGGCAACGGACCGCAGGTTGGTTTCATCCTGCGCCGTTCTGAAATTGCAGCCAAGTATGAAGGTATGCACGAAGTTCCTTTGGATGTCTGTGGTGCTGACAGCCAGGGTGCCATTGGTTACTCCTTGCAGCAAACCCTTCAGAACGAGTTTGTCCGCCGCGGTATCAAGAAACCTGTAGCTACCGTTGTGACCCAGGTGAAAGTGGACAAAAATGACAAGGCTTTCCAAAACCCGTCCAAACCTATTGGTGGGTTCATGGATGAACCAGAAGCCAAAAAACGCGAGAAGGAACTTGGTTGGAACGTGGTCGAAGATGCAGGTCGGGGTTGGCGGCGTGTTGTGGCGTCCCCACTTCCGAAGGAAGTAGTTGAAATCGAAGCCGTCCGTGCCTTGATCGCTGCCGGAACTGTTGTTGTTACAGTTGGCGGTGGTGGAATTCCTGTCATCGACGACGGGCATGGCGGTTGCGTTGGAACTGCTGCTGTGATCGATAAAGACTTCGCCAGCAGCCTGCTGGCCACCCTCATCAATGCTGATTTGTTCGTCATTTCCACAGCGGTTGAAAAAGTGGCCATTAATTACGGCAAACCCGAACAAAAGTGGCTGGATAAGTTGACCTTATCTGAAGCCAAGGCTTACCTGGCTGAAGGCACGCATTTCGCCAAAGGCTCCATGGCCCCCAAGATCCAGGCCATCATCATGTACCTGGAAAATGGCGGCAAGGAAGCCCTCATCACCAACCCGGAGAACATCGGACGCGCCCTGCGCGGTGAGACCGGTACCAGGATCGTTCACGACTAATTACGAAAGGGCTTTGTCTATAAAAAGGCAAAGCCCTTTTCCCTTTTTAAGATTTATTTTTCGTTCTTTTCTCATTGATTCGAGTAAAATAATATTAACATAACGGCACGAACTTTATAACCAAACACCCGAATATGGATTGAATTTGCTGCTTTCTGAAAGGAGGTGGCGAGTCAGTTTCTCGTTTTCCAACTTCCATTGTGTATCCTTTGTAAGGAACAAATTTAGTAAGGAGGAGAATCCATGGTTTCAAAACGTTTTTGGGTTGTTGTTAGTCTTGTTTTGGTCGTTGTTTTGACCCTATCCGCCTGTGCAAAACCGACAGAGGCACCTGTAGCAAAACCGTTGACAATCGGATTATTGCTGGTTGGGCCTGCCAATGATGCCGGTTGGAGCCAGGCACACTACGACAGCATGGCATACGTCAAGGAAAAACTTCCCGGCACCGAGCTGCTGTATCTCGAGAATGTCTACACTGGTTCTACTGCCCATACCCAGACACCCGCTGAACTTGCGGCTGACATGGCTGCAAAAGGCGCAAAGGTCATCATCTTCAATTCCGATGACCAGAAGGACAATGCCATCAAATTCGCCCAGGAGCATCCGGATGTATTCGTGATCCATGCTTCCGGTGATTCTGCATGGAAAGAAGGCAAGAATTATGTTGAACTTGCCAACCTGAAGAACATCATGGGCGAGATGGAATATGGCAAAATGATCGCTGGTTGCGCAGCCGCTTTGACCACGCAAACCGGGCAGATCGGTTTCCTCGGTCCATTGATCAATGATGAAACCCGCCGTTTTGCAGCCTCAGCATACCTTGGTGCAAGGTACTGCTGGACCAACTATCTGAAGAAAGACGCTGCGGACCTGAAATTCAAAGTGACCTGGATCGGTTTCTGGTTCAATATTCCTGGTGTCACCCTTGATCCCACCCAGGTTTCTGATGACTTTTACAACACTGGCTATGACGTGGTGATTAGCTCCATCGATACCACCGAAGCGCTGGTTGAGGCCAAGAAATTCGCTGCAGATGGCAAGCAGGTCTGGGCGGTTCCTTACGATTATGCTGGTGCCTGCCAGGGCGCGGATGATGTCTGCCTGGGCGTTGAGTACTTCAACTGGGGTCCTTCCTACGTGACAGCGATCAAATCCGCCATGGATGGAACCTGGAAATCCAGCTTCGAACTGGTTCCCCCCGATTGGAAAGATATCAATAATAAAGACACCTCTGCTGTCGGCTTCAATAAAGGTGGAGCTCTGTCAGCCGATAACTCCGCTACCATTGACAAGTTCATTAAGGAGCTTGGCGGTGGTTTGAACCTTTGGAGCGGTCCGTTGAATCTGCAGGATGGAACTGCCTATCTTAAGGATGGCGAGGTAGCCACCAAATTGCAGATCTGGTACCTGCCGCAACTTCTCGAAGGCATGGAAGGCCAGAGCGAGTAACCTATCCATCAACGTGGGGGGAGGTCTGTCCTTCCCCCACGTTTTTATTTCAACGAGGATTCCAGCTTGAACATAACCTTTCAGCAAATCAACAAGCGGTTTGGAAAAGTACATGCGAACAATAACATATCGCTGAAGATTCCGTCGGGGACCATCCAGGGTATCCTGGGTGAAAATGGAGCCGGTAAGAGTACATTGATGAAAATCCTTACTGGATATTACCAGGCGGATTCAGGGAGTATCCTGCTGGATGACAAAGCGGTTAAGATCGGAACGCCTGAAGATGCCGTGCTCCTGGGAATCGGGATGCTGCACCAGGACCCGCTCGATTTTCCGCCTATGAAGGTGATCGATAACTTCCTGCTTGGAACCCGGGGAGGGCTATTTCCCAACCGCAAGGAAGTTGAGGCGGAAATAAAACGCTTGTCCAGGGAGTTTGATTTCCAGATCAACCCGGACACCTATGTCGAAACCATGACGGTTGGCGAGCGCCAACAACTTGAGATCATCCGCCTGTTGTGGCTGGGTGTGAAGGTCCTGATCCTGGACGAACCAACCACAGGTATATCGGCCAATCAAAAAGAAAAACTATTTGCCACGCTAAAGAAATTAGCCTCGCTTGGATTGACAGTCATTTTTGTTTCCCACAAGCTGGAGGATGTGGAGGAGCTCTGCACCCGGGTGGCAGTGTTCCGCCAGGGGGAGTTGGTGGGACAAGTTGTGCCACCGTACGATACGAACGTTTTTGTTTACATGATGTTTGGAAAATCGGTCGAAGTGGGTGCGAAGGAAACCTACTGCAAGGACGACCCGATCATTAAACTAGAAAATATTGGATTGGAAGATTACCGCTTGAAGCTCAAGGGTATTAACCTGGAGATCAACAGCGGCGAGATCATCGGGTTGGCAGGCATGGAAGGGTCAGGTCAACGGTTGTTCCTGCGCATGCTTGCCGGCTTATTACGACCAGTCGATGGAAAGCTTCATGTAAGGGATGTGGATTTTACCGGCAAGAATTATCCGGCATTCCAGAAAGCTGGAGTCGCATATCTGCCGGCTTCCAGGCTTGAAGAAGG
>DAONEZ010000158.1:0-4864 GCA_035403345.1 Anaerolineaceae bacterium | reverse complement strand
GCCTGCAAGCGCAGGCCGAACAGCGCTCCGCACAGAACCGCGCTCCGACACAGGTGGCTTTGTCTGGCGTGTTTATCGATAAGCTCAGCTACCCTGACCGTGTGGTGGTGAGGGGCACGGTGAAGAACGTGTCCAAACGCGACCTGGAGGGCGTGATGGTGGCAGCCACCGTTATCAACAGCCTGGACCAGGAGATCGGAACAGTGGGGGTTGCGGTGGAACCGCGCCTGCTGCTGCCAGGCGAGGAAGCTGCGTTCTCGCTCACCATCCCGGTGGCGGTGGAGCAAGCATTGCGCGTGCGAGTGAAGGTGGTCAGGGTCAGGGAGCAGGTGGAGATCAGGCGCATCAGAAAGTGGTCAGGTGTAACTGAAAACATTATTTAGGACACAGGCAGTGGAATTCATTCATTATGGAAAAAATGTAGTATTCTTGTAAATATATCCCTTAAGGGTTTCAAATGGTTTTGTAGGTCATCATGAATTGACTGTAACGTAACGGTTATCGTGGACCTGTCAATGAAAATCATCTACCTCATCACAGCATATAAATTACCTGACCAATTGATCCGGTTGGTAACGCAACTGAATACTGATGAAGTAAATTTCTTTATCCATGTCGATAAAAAAACGGATAGTAATATTCAACGGAAGATCACAGAAGGGTTAAGCTCGTTCCAGAATGTCCATTTTATCGAGCCGATCAATTGCACTTGGGGGGAGTTTGGCCAGGTAAAGCCGATTTTGGATGGAATTCGGGAAATTATCGATAGTAAAACTGAATTTGATTATGTGATCCAGCTCACAGGGCAATGTTATCCGATCAAGTCCAACCGGTCTATTGCTGATTTCCTGCAGACCCATGCAGGGAAATCATTCATTAACTATTTTACGTTTCCACACCCCCTGGCAGGTAGTTGGACAGAACGATACCGCTACTGGCATTTGAACCTTGGCAGGTGGTCCCTGGTTTTCCCGAAGGAAAACATGTTCTCAACCAGTATCCTAAATAGATTCTGGAACCCTCTTGCCCGCAGGATGACCTGGCGGCGGAAAATCCCCGGAAACCTGAAGCCATATTTCGGGGGTTCACATTGGTGTCTTTCGAAAGAAAGCATTGTTTACCTGGATGAGTACGTACAAGCTCACCCCGAATACGTGCGTTTTTTTAGTCATTATGTTCAATTTCCTAGCGAGATCTTTTACCAGACCATCCTGCTAAACTCGCCGCTCAAGGATAGCCTGATCGATGATGACCTGTTTTACATTGATTTTTCGAGCCACAAAGCCCACCCTGCTATACTCACGATGAAGGATTATGACAGGTTGATGAGTTCGAGCGATCTGTTTGCCAGGAAGTTTGATATGACGGTGGATGGGGAAGTACTGGATCGGATTGACAAAGTGATTGGTTAACTTATCAAGGTTAGAAATAAAAAAACGACCTGGGAGGGTCGTTCAAAGCGGGCAACAGGATAGCATCCCGATGCCGACGAATTATTTTTAGAGCGGGCAACGGGAATCGAACCCGTCTAAGTAGCTTGGAAGGCTACCGCACTACCACTATGCTATGCCCGCATCGAGCCAAAATTATAAACCATGCCTGTATTTTGAGCAAGCATAAACCGGGGAGGGTTGTGCACCCTCCCCGAAATTATCAAGATCAGGCAATCTCGCAGTAACGCTCGACGCGCTTCTCGATGATCTTCAGGCTGCCTTCCCAGAAGGCTTTCTTGCGGATGTCGATGCCGAAGCGCGCAGCCACGTCGGCCGCAGGGGCTTCGCCGGTGCTGGCCAGCAGTTCCATGTACTCTTTCACGAAGGCGTCGCCGCGCTGCTGGTAGATGGCATACAGACCGGTGGCGAAAAGCAAACCGAAGGCATAGGGGAAGTTGTAGAATGAGAGTCCGCCGGAGTAGTAATGCGGTTTCCAGGTCCACATCCACTTTTGCAGGTAGCGCTCGTCCAATCCGTCGCCATAGCTGGTCTTCTGCGCGTTCTCCATGATCTCGCACAGTTCATCGGCGCTCAACTCGGATGCGGCCCTTCGCTCGAAAACTTCCTTTTCGAACAGGTAGCGGGAGTAGATATCCACCACGACCTGGGAATCGCCGTTGAGCTGGCTTTCCAGGATGGCTAATTCTTCCTCTTTACTTTTCACTTCCTTGAGTACCGCGGAGGAGACGATGGTTTCGCACATGATGGAGGCGGTCTCCGCCAGTGTCATTGGCGTGTTCTTCTGCAATTCGCTCTTGCCGGCTTTCACCGCGCAATCGTTGTGGAAGCCGTGGCCCAGTTCGTGCGCCAGGGTGGAGACCTGGTCAAAGGAACCATCGAAGTTGCTCAGGATGCGGCACTCGCCTACGCCCGGCACGTCCATGCAGAAGGCTCCGCCGCGCTTGCCATCGCGCTGTTCGGCATCGATCCAGTTATGTTCAAAGGCATGGCTGGCAAAGGCTTCAAGATCCGGGCCGAAGCTGCCGAAGTTCTTGAGGATGAAGGCTTTGGCCTCCTCAAAGGTGTAATTGGACTTGCTCGTACCAACCGGGGCGAACAGATCCCACCAGGCCAGTTTCTCTTTACCCAGGTGTTTCGCCTTGGCCTGCCAGTACTTGCGGAACATGGGGAAGGAATCCACCATGGCGCTGAGCATGGCATCCAGCGTTTCGCGGTCAATGTGCGCCATATCGATGGCACTATGCAAGGCATCCTTGCGACCGCGGTGCTTGTTGAGGGTGTTGACCTCGCCCTTGATGCCGTTCATGGCTCCTGCCAGGCTTTCTTTCACGGATGTCCACAACTTGTCCTCCGCTTCGTAACCGCGTCGGCGCACACTCTCATCCGGGTGAGAGCGCAGGTTGATGAGAGCCGGGGCGGGCAGCTTCTGCACCTTGCCGTCCAACTCGAAATCTACGCTCAACTGAGAGGTGATGGTACCCTGCAGCTTGCTCCAGGCATTGGATCCGCTCAGGCTCAGCTCAGCAGCCAATTTTTCCTCAGCCTCAGACATGAGGTATTTGCTCTGCTCGGCGAAGAATTCGAGGAAGTATTGGTGTGCCTGCAGTTTGGGTGAGTGCTTCAGCATTTCCGGCAACCGGGCGGCGACCTTACCGATCCAGGCACTGATCAGTGTGGAAGCCATGTCCAGGTTGACGGCTGCCATCTCGAACTCGGATTGCTTGCGCTGGGCTTCTTTGTTATATGAATCTGTGGAAATGAAAGACTCGATGTAGGCACGCAAGGTGCCGGCGGTGACCAGTACGGCGTTGAAACGGTCTATCAGGTCCTCTGCGAGCGCAGTCAAAACTGCCAGGTCGGTTTTGGTGTCGGTCTTGACGGCTTTATCAGCCAACACCGTTTCAAGGGCGGTCAATTGCTTCTGGAATTTTTCGAAATCCGCAGCGTATTCATTTGATGAAAGCGAGGGGTACACATTGGTCAGGTCCCAATGGGGAGCGGTATGAACGGACATATTTTCTCCTTTGATTTGAGGTCAGTTGATTATAAATCATTATAAATCAACACAAATGCACCCTTTGGCCGGGTAAATCGTATATTGTATATATATATGGAGATGAAAAATGGATAATCCCAATTTTGATCAGGAAAGACGTGAAGTAAGTGGTTTCTCCCGCCTGGAATTCAAGGGCATAGGCAAGGTGGAATTGACCCAGGGGGATCACGAGGAATTGGTCATCGAAGCGCCGCAGGAAGTGCGCGAACGCGTCCATGCGGATGTGCGCGGCGATACCCTGGTGATCTATTATGAATCAGACTGGAAAGATTGGACCGGCGTGCGTCTGTTGGGCGGCGAGAAGATCATCTTCCGCCTGATGATGCGCGAGATCAAGTCCCTTGCGCTTTCCGGGGTGGGCAGCCTGGATGCAGCTCGCATCGACGGCGATGCTTTGTCGGTTTCGTTGTCTGGACCCGGCTCCACCACGGTAGGTACGCTCAACGTCAAATCGCTTGACCTGGCGCTTTCCGGCGTTGGATCGATGGACGTGGCGGGCAGTGCGCCGGATCTGAACGTGGTCATCAGCGGGGCAGGGACGGTCAAAGCTGCACGGCTGGAGGTGGAACGCGCCGTTGTGAAACTCTCCGGCGTGGGGACGGCCACCATTTGGGCAAAGCTGTCACTTGACACCACTATATCAGGCGCGGGGGTGGTGGAATATTACGGCAGCCCTGCCATCACGCAGCGCAATTCCGGACTGGGTGTGCTAAAATATTTAGGCAACCGCTAAGCGGTACATCCTGAGTAAGGAGGAGCCCATGCCTCAGAGTAGAACGCGAAAGATCGTAGTTACAGCCGTCCTGGCTGCCATCACCATTGTGCTGGGACTGCTGCCCTTTGGCGGATACATTCCGTTCTTCGGCATTTCCATCACCATCCTGACCATTCCGGTCATCATCGGCGCCATCCTGGAAGGCCCCATCGTGGGAGCGGGGATTGGCTTGATTTTTGGCTTGACATCCATGTACCAGGCTGCCACGGCTCCCAAGAGTCCGCTTGATCCCCTGTTTGTCAATCCACTGTTGTCCGTTCTACCGCGCATGCTCATCGGTCCGGTCGCCTGGCTGGTGTGGAGCGCGCTGAAACGCGTCAGAGTGCTCGGGTTGGTGTTCGCCGGCTTCCTGGGCAGCTACACCAATACCGTGCTGGTGCTGGGCATGCTGGGGCTACTCTTTGGCAGAGATTCCCGCGTTACTGAGATCTTTGGCGTAAACGTTTGGAAAGCACTGGGTGGGGTTGCCCTGGCTTCAGGGGTTCCGGAAGCTGTGGTGGCGGCAATTATTACGCTGCTGGTGATCGCGGCGTACTGGCAATTCGCCTACGGCAAGAAAAAGGGCGCCGACCTGTAGTT